>NZ_JBHVYK010000008.1:49331-83868 GCF_042880855.1 Streptomyces sp. NPDC058291 | reverse complement strand
CGACGCCACGACGCCACGACGCCACGACGCCACGACGCCACGACGCCACGACGCCCCGGCGCCCCGGCGGCCTTCGCGGCCGTGCGGGGCTGCTCAGCCGCGGAAGCCCAGCAGCCCGTGCAGCGTCGAGCCGTGGGCCGAGCGCTGTGCGACCTTGGAGTCCAGCGGCTCGGGGTCGGGCTGCGCCGGGCACACCGCGTCGGCTTCGCCGCTCCCGCGCGGCACGGCGCCGTCGGTCAGGTACGCCGCCAGGTGCTTGTCCAGGCAGGCGTTCCCGCTCAGCGTGATGCCGTGGTTCTGCCCGCCCTCCTCGACCACCAGACTGGAGCCGCGCAGCAGGGCGTGAACGGTCGCGCCGCCCTCGAACGGGGTGGCCGCGTCGTTCGTCGCCTGGAACAGCAGGGCCGGCGGCAGATCGCCGTTGGCGACGTTCACCGGGCCCCGGGACCGGGTCGGCCAGAACGCGCACGGTGCGTTGTACCAGGCGTTGTTCCAGGTCATGAACGGCGCCTTGGCGTACACCGACCAGTTGTCCGAGCGCCATTCGTCCCAGTCGCCGGGCCAGGAGGAGTCCCGGCACTGCACGGCGGTGTAGACGCTGTAACCGTTGTCCCCCGCGGCGTCGACGGCGGCGAAGTTCTGGTACGCCTCGACCAGCGGGCCGGCGTCCGAGGCGTTCACGTACGCGGCGAACGCCTCGGCGAGGTGCGGCCAGTAACCGTTGTAGTAACCGCCGGGCACGAAGGTGTCCTCCAGCTCCGAGGCGCCCACCTTGCCGCCGGCCGGCTTCCTGGCGAGAGCCGCCCGCATCGCGTACCACTTCGACTCGACCTCTTCCGGGTCGGAGCCCAGCTTGTAGGTCTTGTCGTACTTGGCGATCCAGGCCATCAGGGCGCGGTGGCGGTCGTTGAAGGCGAGGTCCTGGGTGAGGTTGTCCTCGTACCAGACGCCGGTCGGGTCGACGACGGAGTCCAGGACCAGGCGGCGCACACGGTGCGGGTAGAGCTTGGCGTACACGGCGCCGAGGTAGGTGCCGTACGAGTAACCGAAGTAGTTCAGCCGCTCGGCGCCGACCGCGGCGCGGATCGCGTCCATGTCCCGCACGGCGTCGAGCGTGTCGATGTGCGGCAGGACGTCGGCGTACTTCTTGCCGCAGGCCTCGGCGAAGGACCGGGCGCGCTCGAGATTGGCCCGGTCGGCCGCCTCGGTGAGCGGCACGGAGTCCGGGCGGACGGCGGCGAAGTGGCCTGGCCTGCAGTTCAGGGCGGGGGTGCTTCTGCCCACCCCGCGCGGGTCGAAGCCGATGACGTCGTACTGCGCCGAGACGGCCTTGGGCAGCGCCGAGGCGCCGAAGGCGGCGAGGCTCAGCCCCTGGCCGCCGGGGCCACCGGGGTTGACCAGCAGGGGACCCTGGTATCTCTGCGCGGTGTGCCGCACGCGCGACAGCGCCAGCGTGATCTGCCTCCCGCTCGGCCGGGCGTGGTCGAGCGGCACCTTCAGCGACGCGCACTGCAGCTTCGGCCGGTCGGTCACGCCGCAGCTCTTCCAGGCGAGCTTGGCCGTGGCCGCGGGCGCGGGGGCGAGGACGGGTGCCGCGGGGTGCGAAGGGCTCGCGCCGGCGGGCACGGCCGTGACCGTCCCGGCCACGACTGCGGCGGCGGCGCACAGCACGGCTGCGCGTTTGTTCATGGAGTGCTCCCGGGACGGAGGGGCCGAGCGAAGCGGACCGCGCAGGTCACAGCCCTTGCCGTATCGTCCCGGGAAGATCGTCCGGTAATACCTGTTCTGATGCTTGTTGACCCGTTCGGGTAGCCGGATGCGCTCGAACGCGCTCAGAGCAGCGTGAGCTGGGTCGGGCCGGGCTCGGTGGGCGCCTCGGTCGGGTCGGGCCGTCGGATGCGGCGGTGCGTCCCCGCGCGCGTGGGGCCGATGCCGTACTCCTCGGCGAGCTCGTGCACCTGACGGGTGATCCGGCGTTGGTACCACTTCGGGGCGTAGGCGCCGTCGGCGTAGAGCCGTTCGTAGCGGCGCACCAGGCCGGGGTGGTGCCGTCCCAGCCAGGCCATGAACCACTCGCGGGCGCCGGGGCGCAGATGCAGCGTGAGCGGGGTGACGGAGGTGGCCCCGGCGGCCGCGATCGCGCGGACGGTGGCGCGCAGCTGGGCCGGTTCGTCGCCCAGGAACGGGATCACCGGCGCCATGAGCACCCCGCAGCCGATGCCGTGCTCGGTGAGGGTCCGTACGACGTCCAGGCGGCGCTGCGGGGCCGGGGTGCCCGGCTCGACGGTGCGCCACAGCTCGGTGTCGACGAAGCCCACGGAGACCGAGACCCCGACGTCGGTCACCTCGGCGGACTGCCGCAGCAGGTCGAGGTCGCGCAGGATCAGGGTGCCCTTGGTCAGGATGGAGAAGGGGTTCGCCCGGTCGCGCAGGGCGGACAGGATGCCCGGCATCAGCCGGTAGCGGCCCTCCGCGCGCTGGTAGCAGTCGACGTTCGTGCCCATCGCGACGTGTTCGCCCTGCCAGCGGGGCGAGGCGAGCTGCCGGCGCAGCAGCTCCGGCGCGTTCACCTTGACGACGATCTGGGTGTCGAAGCCGACCCCGGTGTCGAGGTCGAGATAGCTGTGCGTCCTGCGCGCGAAACAGTAGACGCACGCGTGCGTGCAACCGCGGTAGGGGTTCACCGTCCATTCGAACGGCATCCGGGAGGCGCCGGGCACCCGGTTGAGGATCGAGCGGGCCCGGATCTCGTGGAAGGTGATGCCGGCGAACTCGGGCGTGTCGAACGTCCTGGTGGTGACCGCGTCCGCCCCGAACAGCGCGGCGTCCGCCGGCCGGTCGTGGCGGGTCTTCGCGGTGAGGTTCTCCCAGCGCATGACGCCTCCTCGGTAGCACTGCCCCCACAATAGAACATGTGTTCCCATGATCGTGCGGCGGACCTTTCGGGACCGGTTTCCGATCGCGCGGCGATCGCTTCGGCGACCCCGATTTGGGCGGCCGCCGACCGGGGTGGTTGGCTTGCCCCGAACCTGAGGCACCCCTGAGCAACCTTGAGCAACACGGACCTTGAGCAACACGGACCTGGAGGAACTTCATGGCGCAGGTCGAGGCCACCACCGAGCGGGTCGTCGCGGCGGACCCGGAGAAGGTGTTCGACACGATCGCCGACTACAGCGGCACGCGCGGGAAGCTGCTGACCGAGCACTTCAGCGAGTACGAGGTGCGCGAGGGCGGCGACGGCGAGGGCACCCTCGTCCACTGGAAGCTCCAGGCCACCAGCAAGCGCGTGCGCGACTGCCTCCTGGAGGTCGCCGAACCGACCGACGGCGAGCTCGTGGAGAAGGACCGCAACTCCTCGATGGTCACCGTCTGGCGCGTCACCCCGGCAGGCGAGGGCTCGTCCCGCGTCGTCGTCACCACCACGTGGAACGGCGCCGGCGGCATCGGCGGCTTCTTCGAGAAGACCTTCGCCCCCAAGGGCCTCGGCCGCATCTACGACGCGGTCCTCGCCAACCTCGCCGCCGAGGTGGAGAAGTAAACCGGTATCCCCGCGTTCCCGGGGGATAGATCACCGTCACCGGATCGAGTGGTTCTCCCTTGTGACCGGGACGGCCCCGTAACTCGTCGCACTTGCCCGTGGTTGTCGCTTTACGCGACGACTGTGTGGCGGGTGCGACGAGGGGACGGCAGATGGGCGCAACCATTCTGGTGCAGGACGAGCCGGTCACGGCGACTCCCGCCGAAGCCCCGCCGCCGGCGCCCGCCGACCGCGCGGGACCGGACCGGCGCCGGGTGCGGCTGGTCTTCTTCGCCCTCATGCTCGCGCTGCTCCTCGCGGCGCTGGAGCAGATGATCGTCGCCACCGCCCTGCCGAGGATCGTGGGCGAGCTGCACGGCCTGGACCGGATGTCCTGGGCGATCACCGCCTACCTGCTCACCGCCACCGTCATGCTCCCGGTGTACGGCAAGCTCGGCGACCTCCTCGGCCGCAAGGGCGTCTTCCAGTTCGCGATCGTCGTCTTCGTCCTCGGCTCCGCGCTCGCCGGGCGGGCGGGCACGATGGACCAGCTGATCGCCTTCCGCGCCGTCCAGGGCGTCGGCGCGGGCGGTCTGCTGATCGGCGTGCAGGCGATCATCGCGGACATCGTGCCGCCCCGGCAGCGCGGCCGCTACATGGGCCTGATCGGCGCCGCGTTCGGCCTCGCCTCGGTCGCCGGTCCGCTGCTGGGCGGCTACTTCACCGACCACCTCTCCTGGCGCTGGTGCTTCTACGTCAACGTCCCCTTCGGCCTCCTCACGCTGGCCGTCGTCACGGCCGTGCTGAAGCTGCCGAAGCCGGCCGCGAAACCCCGCTTCGACGTCCTCGGCGCCCTGTTGCTCGCCGCCGCCTCCGTCTGCCTGGTCCTGCTGACCAGTTGGGGCGGCAGCCGGTACGCCTGGGACTCCGGCGTCGTCCTCGGTCTCGGCGCCGGGGCGGCCGCCTCGGCCGTCCTCTTCCTCCTCGTCGAGGGCGTCGCCGCCGAACCCCTCATCCCGCTCCGGCTGTTCAAGGACGCGGTCTTCAACGTCACCGCGCTGGTCGGCCTGGTGACCGGGGTCGCCCTGTTCGGCGCCGCGAGCTATCTGCCGACCTTCCTGCAGATGGTCGACGGAGCCAGCGCCACCGAGTCCGGGCTGCTCATGCTGCCCATGATGGGCGGCGTCGTCGGCGCCTCGATCCTCTCGGGACAGCTCATCACCCACACCGGCCGCTACCGGATCTACCCCGTCCTCGGCAGCGCCCTGTCCGTCCTCGGCATGTGGCTGCTGTCCCGGCTGCAAGCCGACACACCCCGGCTCCAGTACAGCCTGTGGATGGCCGTGCTGGGCGCCGGCATCGGCCTGGTGATGCCCGTCCTCGTCCTCGCCGTGCAGAACTCCGTGCGCCCCGCCGACCTCGGCGCCGCCACCAGCGCCAACACCTACTTCCGGCAGATCGGCGGCAGCGTCGGCGCGGCGGTCTTCGGCACCCTCTTCGCCGACCGGCTCGCCGACGCCCTGGGCGCGCGCCTGCCCGCGGGAGCCGGCGCCGCCCTGCCCGACCCCGAGTCGCTCACCCCGCGGCTCGTCCACGCGCTGCCCGCCCCGCTGCGCGACGCCTACGTCCGCGCCTACGCCGACGCCATGCCGAGGATCTTCCTGTACCTCGTGCCGGTGCTCGTTCTCGGACTGTTCATCGCCTTCTTCCTCAAGGAGGAACCGCTGGCCGCCCACGACGACGCCGGGGCGGAGCCCAATCCCGCGCCCCCTCCGGCCCTCCCGTCCGTCTCGTCCGGCGCGATCCCCGTGCGGGGCGCGGTGCGGCGCTCGCGCGGGACGCCCGTGCCCGGCGCGGTGCTCACGCTCGTCGACGCGGGCGGACAGCAGATCGGCCGGGGCTCCAGCGGCGAGGACGGACGGTACGCGCTGTCCACCCCGGGCCGCGGGGCGTACGTCCTGATCGCCGCCGCCGGCGGCCACCGGCCGCAGGCCGTCTCCGTCACCGTCGGCGAGCGCCCCGTCGACCTGGACGTCGTCCTCGGCGGACCGGCCGGCCGGCTCGTGGGCAGCGTCGTCACCGCGGACGGCGCTCCCGTGCCCGAGGCCGCCGTCACCCTCACCGACGTCCGCGGCGAGGTCGTCGCCGGCGCCCGCAGCGACCGCGCCGGCGGTTACGTGCTCACCGAGCTGGCCGCCGGGGAGTACACGCTCGCCGTCGCCGCGCCCGCCTTGCGCCCGGCCGCCCTGCCGATCGCCGTCCACGCCTCCCGCGAGACCCGTCAGGACGTCGAGCTCACCGGCGGCGCCCTGCTGCGCGGCACCGTCCGGGCCGCCGGGGGGCGGGTGGTCGAGGACGCGCGCGTCACGCTGCTCGACGCGGCCGGCAACGTCGTCGAGACCCTCACCACGGGAGCCGACGGCGCCTTCCGTTTCGCCGGTCTGTCGTGCGGCGAGTACACCGTCATCGCCGCCGGCTACCCGCCGGTCGCCACCGTCCTGCGGGTGGCCGGCGGCGGCCGTACGGAGCGCGACCTGCGGCTCGGCCACGAGGACTGACGGCGCGCCGGCGGGCGCCGGGACGTGCGGCCCGCCCCGGCTCACCCCGGCGCGCCCCGGTGAAACCAATTCCAGGATTGGGGCACGCGCCGACCGGCGTGCGCCGTACGGTGGGCACTGCGGGACAGATCTTGCACAGCTCTGGGGAGAGAGGGCCTGCGTCATGGACCGTGGCACCGAGAGGGAAGCGCCTCCCAGCCGCGGAGCCGGGGACCAGGCGTCGGGCGGCGCGGGTGCGGGATCCGCAGGCCCGTCCGGCGGGGCGGGCCGCGCCGACGCCGGACGCGTTCCCCTGGCCGTGGTCGTGGTGGACCGCGAGGGGCTCGTCTCCCACTGGAGCGCCGGCGCGCGCCGGCTCTTCGGCGTCGCCAGGGAGGAGGCGATCGGGCAGCCGGCCATCGATCTGCTCCCCGTCTCCGGCGCGCTCCCCGACCCCGACGACGACTTCGCCGACGACCTCTACGGCGACCACGCCGTCCACGAGGGCCTCGGACCCGGCCTGGACTCCTCGCTCGACCGCGGGCTCGGATATCCGGCCGCCGGACGCGCCCGGCTGACGGTGCCCGCGCGGGACGACGACCACCGCCGCGTCGACGTGTTGTGGTGGGCCTACCCGCTGGTCGGGCCGGGCACGGAACGGCTGCTGGTGCTGGCCGCCGACGCGGCGGCCCTGCGCCCCGGGAGACCGGCGGACCCCTCGGCCGTCGAACGCATCGCGCCCGGCTTCGCCCTGCACACCGACTTCCCCGGCGCCCAGGAACTCGCCCGCCGACTGCCCGAGATCCTGCCCAGCATGAGCGTCGGCGACAGCGCCCGCATCGTCGCGCAGGTCCTCGAACTCGGCTACCCGGTCATGGAGTTCAGCCAGAACGACCGGGTGCCGGTCACCCCCGACTGGGGGGTGGCCCGGCGCGTCGAACGCCGGGCGCGCCGGGAGCGCGCCGCCCGCGCCGCCGCCGAAGGGGCGCCCACAGCCCGGGATCCGGTCGACGAGGGCGAGGACCTGGAGTACGTCGCCGTCCGGGAACGGCTGGAGTTCCTCAACGAGGTCAGCGGGAAGATCGGCACCTCCCTCGACCTGCTCCGCACCGTCGACGAGGTCAGCCGGGCCGTCGTCCCGCGCTTCACCGACGTCGCCGGCACCTATCTGCGCGAACAGGTCGTCGCCGGCGAGGGGTTCCCCGACGGCGTGCCGGACACGACCACGCTGTGGCATCGGGTCGCCGTCGAGCACACCGACGAACCCGGCCGCTGGGACGACGTGGTGCCGGTGGGCGAGGCCGTGCAGTTTCCCGCCCACACCCCGTTCTTCCGGTGCTTGACCACCGGCGAGCCGGTCCTCGTGCCCTGGATCAGCGAGCAGCAGGGCCACGCCATCGCCGCGCAGTTCGAAAAACGGGACATCAGACCCCTGATCACCGGCCGCTCCATGCTCGTCGTCCCGCTCAAGGCCCGCAACGTCGTCCTCGGCTTCATGATTTTGCTGCGCCACCCCGAGCGCGCCCTGTTCACCGACATGGACCGGGTCACCGGCGCCGAACTCGCCGCCCGCGCGGGCCTCGTGCTCGACAACGCGCGCATGTACACCCACCAGGAGAGCGTCGCGGAGACCCTCCAGGACAGCATGCTGCCGCACATCCCACCGCGCAGGGCGGGCTGCGAACTCGCCACCCGCTATCTGCCGGGCACGCTCCTCGGACGGGTCGGCGGGGACTGGTTCGACACGGTGAAACTGCCCGGCGCCCGCACCGCGCTCGTCGTCGGCGACGTCATGGGGCACGGCCTCAACTCCGCCGCCATGATGGGCCAGTTGCGCACCGCCGTGCAGACCATGGCCGCCCTCGATCTGCCGCCCGCCCAACTCCTGCGCAACCTCGACGACTTGGCGCAGCGGCTGGGCGACGCCTACCTCGCGACCTGCCTGTACGCCGTCTACGACCCCATCGCGAGCGAGCTGCACCTCGCCAACGCGGGCCACATCCCGCCGGTGCTGGTCCGCGCCGCCGACGGCCGCAGCGAGCTGCTCGACCTGCCCACCGGCGCGCCCATCGGCGTCGGCGGGGTCCCCTTCGAGGCCGTCCGCGTCCGCGTCCGGCCGGGGGACCGGCTGGTGATGTGCACCGACGGGCTGGTGGAGACGCGCGGTGAGGACATCGGCGTGGGCCTGGCGGCCCTGTGCGAGTCCGCCGCCCACCCGGCCGCCTCCATGGACGACGCCTGCGACACGATCGTCCGCGCCCTTGCCGCGACCTTCGCCGAGACCGGCCGCGGGGGCCGCAAGGACGACGTCGCCCTGCTCATGGCCCGCCTCAGCGGCATCGCACCCGACGACGTCGCCGAATGGCGCCTCGACCTCGACCCGGCCCAGGCCGCCCGGGCCCGCGCCGCGGTCCGCGAGCGACTGCGCGACTGGCGGCTGGACGCCCTCGCCGACCCCGCCGAGCTCATGGTGAGCGAGCTCGTCACCAACGCCCTGCGGCACTCCCGCCGGCGACCCGTGGCGCTGCGCCTGGTGCGCGGCGACACCCTGCTGTGCGAGGTCGAGGACGACGATCACGAACTGCCGAACCTGCTGAGCGCCGGCCCCGGCGACGAGGCCGGGCGGGGGCTGCGCGTGGTGAGCGCGCTGGCCCGCGGGTGGGGCGCCAGCCGTACCGCCGAGGGGAAGTCGGTGTGGTTCGAGCTGACGCTCCCGCCCCGCTGAACGGCCGGCCGCCCGGCCGGCGCGCGACGCCTCGTGGAGCTGTCGCAGGCCGCCCGGCCGGTGCTCGGCGCCCTGGCGCGGAGCACCGGCCGGTCCGCCGCCGAAGCCGGCGCCGATCCTCCGGCACTGCATCGCCCCCGGCGAGGTCGCCGACGACGCGGTGCCCCGGTATCTGCGCACCGCCGGGCTCACGGTCCTGGCGTCCGGCGAACTGCCGCTCATCACCGCCGAGTTCGCGCCGGACGGGAGCCGGATCGAACCGCCGTCGAAGTGGTTCGTGACCGCCCGCGAGACCTGACCGCCCGCGAGACCTGACCGCCCGGGAGTGTGCCGCCCTCGCGCGGCGAGGGCCGGGCCCGAGGCTTCCGCCGTCCCGTCGGCTTCGCCCGCGACGGCCGTGCGGGGCCCGGGCCGGCTCGGGGGCCGGCCGCCGGGTGCGTCGCTTCCGCGGGACAGGGGCTGCGGCCCGTTAGGCTCGGACCACCCGGAGAGGGCGACCGGGACGACGGCGACCCGCAGACGGCAGGGGGCGGAGTGAAGATCCTCATCAGCGCCGACATGGAGGGCGCCACCGGCGTCACCTGGCCCGCCGACGTGCTGCCCGGGACCCCGCAGTGGGAGCGCTGCCGCTCGATGTTCACCTCGGACGTCAACGCCGCCGCGCTCGGCTTCTTCGACGGCGGGGCGGACGAGGTCGTGATCAACGAGGCCCACTGGACCATGCGCAACCTGCTCCTCGAACAGCTCGACGACCGGGTCGAGATGCTCACCGGCCGGCACAAGGCCCTGTCCATGGTGGAGGGCGTCCAGCACGGCGACGTCGACGGCGTCGCGTTCGTCGGCTACCACGCGGGCGCCGGAGCGGAGGGCGTCCTCGCCCACACCTACCTCGCCAACTCGATCACCGCCGTCTGGCTCAACGGCGTCCGCGCCAGTGAGGGGTTGCTCAACGCGCATGTCGTCGCGGAGTACGGCGTGCCCGTCGTCCTGGTCACCGGCGACGACGTGACCTGCGAGGACGCCCTCGGCTACGCGCCCGAGGCGCTGAAGGTCGCCGTCAAGGACCATGTCTCGCGCTATGCCGCCGTGTGCCGCACACCGGCCCGCACCGCCGCCGACATCCGGGCCGCGGCGAAGGCGGCCACGACCCTGGCGGTTCGTCAGGCACCGGTCGCGGGCGGCCCGTTCACCGTGGCTGTGGAGTTCGACGCCGAGCACCTCGCGGCGGCGGCCACCGTCGTGCCCGGCGTCGCCCGCGCCGGCGAGCGGAAGGCGGCGTACACCAGCGCCACCATGTACGAGGGGATCCGCACGTTCAAGGCGCTGACCACGATCGTCTCGGCCGCGGTCGAGGAGCAGTACGGCTGAGCGGCGACGACGGTGAGGGCGGCGGGACAGGCAGCGTGAGGAAGAGCGGGAACGGCATGGCTGACGCAGAGGCGCGGGACGAGGTCGTCCGGTTCACCTCGGACCTCATCCGCATCGACACCACCAACCGTGGCGGCGGGGACTGCCGCGAGCGGCCCGCCGCCGAGTACGCCGCCGCGCTGCTGGCCGAGGCGGGCATCGAGCCCACGCTGCTCGAGCGCACCCCGGGCCGCGCCAACGTCGTCGCCCGCGTCGAGGGCTCCGACCCGTCCGCCGAGGCGCTGCTCGTCCACGGCCATCTGGACGTCGTCCCCGCCGAGGCCGCCGACTGGAGCGTGCACCCGTTCTCCGGGGAGGTGCGCGACGGGGTGGTGTGGGGGCGCGGCGCGGTCGACATGAAGAACATGGACGCGATGATCCTGGCCGTGCTGCGGGCCTGGGCGCGCGAGGGGGTGCGCCCCCGGCGCGACCTCGTCATCGCCCTCACCGCCGACGAGGAGGCCAGCGCCGAGGACGGCGCGGGCTTCCTCGCAGACCGCCACCCGCACCTGTTCGAGGGCTGCACCGAGGCCGTCGGCGAATCGGGCGCGTTCACCTTCCACGACGGCGCCGGACGTCAGATCTACCCCATCGCCGCGGGCGAACGCGGCACGGCCTGGTTGAAGCTCACCGCGCGAGGACGCGCCGGGCACGGCTCCAAGGTCAACCGGGAGAACGCGGTGACCCGGCTGGCCGCGGCCGTCACCCGCATCGGCGAGCACGCCTGGCCGGCCCGGCTCACCCCGACCGTCGCCGCCGCGCTCACCGAACTGGCCGCGCTGTACGGCGTCGACGGCGACCTGGACGACGTGGACGCCCTGCTGGTCAAGCTCGGCCCGGCCGCCGCCCTCGTCGAGGCGACCGTGCGCAACAGCGCCAACCCGACCGTGCTGGAGGCCGGTTACAAGGTGAACGTGATCCCGGGAGAGGCCGTCGCCTTCGTGGACGGCCGGTTCCTCGCGGGCGCCGAGGACGAGTTCCGCGCCACCCTCGACGACCTCACCGGACCCGACGTCGACTGGCAGTTCCTTCACCGCCAAGTCGCCCTCCAGGCACCGCTGGACGCGCCGCTGTACGCCCGGATGCGCGCCGCCGTCCAGGAGTTCGCGCCCGAAGGGCATGTGGTGCCGTACTGCATGTCGGGCGGCACGGACGCCAAGCAGTTCTCGCGGCTCGGGATCACCGGCTACGGCTTCACGCCGCTGAAGCTCCCCGAGGGCTTCGACCACCAGGCGCTCTTCCACGGCGTGGACGAACGGGTCCCGGTCGAGGCGCTGCACTTCGGCGTCCGCGTCCTCGACCGGTTCCTGCGGACGGCCTAGGCGGACGGGGGACGACCTGCGGGATCCACGCGCACGTCCACCCGCCCCACCATCCCGGCGTCACCGCCCCCGGCCACGAACAGTCTCGTCGGACCCCTCGCCGCAGCGCCTGCCCGGTACGCGCAGCGCTCGCCGGTCGAGCACGCCGACCGCGTCAGCGTGCCGTTCCTGCCGCTGCGGGGGCTGGACGACGTGATCTGGCCGCCGGCCCAGTGCGAGCGGTTCCTCGAGCGGCTCGGCCGGCTCGCCGGGCGGCCGGTTCCGCACGCGTACATCGCGTTCGAGGGGGAGGGCCACGGCTTCCGGCGGGCGGCGACCACGGCACGTGCCCTGGAGACCGAGCTGTCGCTGTACGCTCAGGTCTTCGGGCTGAGTCCGCCCGGCGCGGCGAGGTTGGAGCTACAGCGGTGAAGGAACTCGTGCGGCCGTCGCGGCTCGCCCCCGGCGCGCGGATCGCGGTCGTCGCGCCCAGCGGGCCGGTGGCGGAGGAGCGGCTGCAGGCCGGCCTGGACCTGCTGCGCGGCTGGGATCTCGACCCGGTCGTCGCCCCCCACGTGCTGGACCGGGACCCCCGCCTGCCCCACCTCGCCGGTTCCGACGCGGACCGGGCCGCCGACCTGCAGCGTTCCTGGTGCGACCCGAGCGTCGACGCCGTGCTGTGCGCACGCGGCGGCTACGGCGCCCAGCGCGTCGTCGACCTGCTCGACTGGGACGCCCTGCGGGCGGCCGGCCCGAAGGTGTTCGTCGGTTTCAGCGACAGCACCGCCCTGCACGAGGCGTTCGCCGTCCGCCTGGGCCTGGCCACGCTGTACGGACCGGTGGCCGCCGGCATCGACTTCGTCAAGAACGCCCGCGCGCAGGACCACCTCAGGGCCACCCTGTTCGCCCCCGAGACCGTCCGCACGCTCCGCTCGGCCGGCGTCCCCCTGGCGCCGGGACGGGCCCGCGGCGTCACCCTGGGCGGCTGTCTGTCGCTGCTCGCCACCGGTTACGGCACCCCGCACTCCCGGCCCGGCGCCCGGGGCGGGCTGCTGCTGGTCGAGGACGTCGGCGAGCCGCCGTACAGCGTCGACCGGGCCCTGACCCAACTCCTGCGCACCGGCTGGCTGGACGGCGTCGCGGGCGTCGCGCTCGGCTCCTGGCACCGGTGCGGCCCCTACGAGCAACTGCGCCCGGTCCTGGCCGACCGGCTGGGCGGCCTCGGCGTCCCCGTGGTCGAGGAGCTCGGCTTCGGGCACTGCGAGGGGGCGCTGACCGTGCCCTTCGGCGTGGGCGCCGTCCTCGACGCGGACCAGGGGACGCTCACCCTCGACGCCCCGGCGCTGCGCTGACCCGGCGCTGCGCTGACCCGGCGTCCGGCGTCCGTCGGCCCTCGTCCGGTGTCCGTCGTCCGTCGGCCCTCGTCCGTCCTCCGTCGGCCGGTGTCCGGCGTCCGTGGTCCGTCGTCCGGTGTCCGGTGTCCGGTGTCCGTCGTGCGGCGTCCGGCGTGCGGACCGCCTCCGCCGTGTCACCCGGAGGGCAGCCCCGCCGCGCGGGAGCGGGGCGCGCGGCCCAGGCTGTTCGTATGAGCCCGAAGACCTCGAAGACGTCCAAGGCCGCCGAGGGCGGCGGGAAGAGCGGCGGCGCGGGCGCGGTGGCCACCCCCGGCCGGATCGCGGTCCTGGTGCTCGCCGTCCTCGCCCTGGTCTTCGTCTTCGGCAACACCCGGGCCACCGAGATCCGGCTGCTGGTCCCGGTGGTGACGATGCCGCTGTGGACGGCGTTGCTGGCCACGGGCCTGATCGGCGCGCTGTGCGGGGCGTACGTCGGCTACTCCAGGACCCGGCGGAGATAGCCCCGTCGTACGCTGTCCGGATGCCGCACACCGCATCCGCGTACCTCGCCGAGGGACCTCGTGTCGGGCTACGCCACGTCACGCACGCCGACGGACCCGAGTTCACCGCCCGGGTCCGCGAGAGCAAGGACCTCCACCGCCCGTGGCTGTTCCCGCCGGCCACCGCCGACGCGTACACGGCCTATGCGAGCCGGCTGATCGAGGACCCCTCGAAGGCCGGCTTCCTCGTGTGCACCCGGGAGGACGGGGCGATCGCCGGATTCGTCAACGTCAACAACATCGTCGGGGGCGCGTTCCAGTGCGGTGCGCTCGGCTACGGCGCCTTCGCGCACGCGGCCGGACGCGGCCTGATGCGCGAGGCCCTCGGCCTGGTCATGGACCACGCCTTCGGGCCGCTGCGGCTGCACCGGCTGGAGATCAACGCGCAGCCCGGCAACACGGCCTCCATCGCCCTCGCCCGCGCCTGCGGCTTCCGGCGCGAGGGGTTCTCCCCGAAGATGATCCACATCGACGGGGAGTGGCGGGACCACGAGCGGTGGGCGATCACCGCCGAGATGCGGGCTTCCGGTTGATCTTCATGGTGTCGAGGTCGGTGACCGTCGACTTCAGCCCGGTGAAGCCGTGGCCGAGCCCGCGGAGCGTCGTCTCGGCCCGCTCCTCGGCGAGTGCGCCCGCCATCTCCTCGCCGTCCGCGGCGTCCGAGACCACCACGAAGCGCATGGAGAAGTGCTTCAGCGGCGAGGCCTCGTACGACAGCGTGCCCTCCTCGGTGAACCGCATGCTCGTCAGGCCGTGGTGGGCGGCCTCGGAGAGCAGTCGGGCACGGCCCTCCTCGGTCAGGCCGTCCCACGTGCCGCGGACGATCACCCGGTAGGTGTGCTGCTCACTCACTGTCGCTCCTTCGCGTCGGCCGTCGAAGGAAGCGACTCTACGGGCGGACGGCCGGCGCCCACCCGGGATTTTCGCCGCCCGGACGGCTCACCGCCCGCGCCGGTCCGCGTACCCGGTGATCGCCCCGGCCGGTGTCGGACGATCAGGTCGCCCCCACCGGCTTCGGCGCCGGATCCGCCTCCCCGGCCCGCCCGTCGCGGATCCTCGCCGGTCCTCGCCGGTCGCGCGCCGGGCGCTCGCCGGTCCTCGCCGAGCGCTCGCCGGGCGTGAGGCTTCGTGACGGGGGGTACGCGGGGGCGGCCATGGAGCGCATCGACCACATGGAGCATCTGGACAGGCATCTCGTCGACGAACTGGCCTCGGCCGGCGGGCGGCACGCCAGGAGCACGTGAGGATCACGCGCCCCGGCGGGCCGGCCTCACTGCAGGCGGGGCAGCACCTTCGTCCGGTAGAAGTCGAAGAAGCCGCGCTGGTCCGGGCCGATCTGGTTGACGTAGACCCGGTCGAAGCCCGCGTCGGCGAAGGCGGTGAGGGCCGCGACGTGTTCGTCCACGTCGTCGCCGCAGACCGTGTTCTCGCCGACCATCTCCTCGGTGATCAGCGGCTCCAACTGCTCGAAGTGGCGCGGGGTGGGCAGGATCTGGCCCATCTCGCCGGGCAGCAGCTGGTTCGACCACAGCCGGTGGACGGTGCGCACGGCCTCGTCGCGATCGGCGCCGTAACAGACCTTCGTGCCGCCGCTGACCGGCTTCGCGCCGCCGCCGCCCTTGCGGAACTGCTCCACCATCGGCTCCTCCGGCATCATCGTGATGTAGCCGTCGCCCACCCGGGACGCCAGCGACGTCGCCTTCGGGCCGAAGCCGGAGATGTCGATCGGGACCGGCTCGTCGGGGACGGTGTACAGGCGGGCGTTCTCCACCGTGTAGTGCGTGCCGTAGTGGCTGACCTCCTCGCCGGTGAAGAGCCGGCGCATCACCTGGACCGCCTCCTCCAGCATCTCCAGGCGCACGCTCGCGGGCGGCCACGCGTCGCCGAGGATGTGCTCGTTCAGCGCCTCGCCGGAGCCGACGCCGAGCCGGAAGCGGCCGTTCGTCATCACGGCGGCCGTGGCGGCGGCCTGGGCCACCACGGCGGGGTGCATCCGCACGGTCGGGCAGGTCACGGCCGTCTCGATCGGCAGCGACACGGCCTCCGACAGCGCGCCGATCACCGACCAGACGAACGGGCTCTGGCCCTGCGCGCCGTTCCAGGGGTGGTAGTGGTCGGAGATCCACAGCGCCTGGAAACCCGCCTGCTCGGCCATGCGCGCCTGTTCGATCAGGTCCGCGGGGCCGAACTCCTCGCAGGACAGGAAGTAGCCGTACTCGGGCATGGGGGGTACCTCCGACTGGGTGACTCTGGTCCCGCACCGGGTACCCGGACCCCGGGCGGGAAACCGGCGCAACGTTTGGCCGCCTCTGCCGGGGGGAGGCGGAAACCCTCGTACGAGAACCGTCCGACCCCGCCGGAGGCCAGCCGTGAGTCGACCTCGCATCGTGATCGTCGGAGCCGGCTTCGCCGGGTACCGGGCGGCCCGCACCCTCGCCCGGGCGGCCCGCGGCCGGGCCGAGATCACCCTGCTCAACCCGACCGACCACTTCCTGTATCAGCCCCTGCTGCCCCAGGTGGCGACGGGCGTCCTGGAACCGCGCCGGATCACCGTGCCGCTGTCCGCCGGTTTGCGTTCGGTGCGCACGGTGCTCGGCGAGGCCGACCGGGTGGACCTCGACGCGCGCACCGTGCGTTACACCGGCCCCGAGGGCGACACGGGCGTGCTCGGCTACGACCGGCTCGTGCTGGCCGCGGGCAGCGTGAACAAGCTGCTGCCCATCCCGGGGGTGGCCGAGCACGCGCACGGCTTCCGCGGTCTGCCCGAGGCGCTCTATCTGCGCGATCACCTCACCCGACAGGTCGAGTTGGCCGCGTCCGGCGACGACGCCTGCGAACGCGTGGCGCGTTGTACGTTCGTCGTGGTCGGCGCGGGCTACACCGGCGCCGAAGTCGCCGCACAGGGACAGCTGTTCACCGACGCGCTGGCACGGGCCCACCCCGCTCGCAAGGGAATGCGGCCGCGCTGGCTGCTCCTCGACGTCGCCGACCGTGTCCTGCCGGAACTGGACGAACGCCTCTCCCGCACCGCCGACCGGGTGCTGCGCGAACGCGGCGTCGAGGTGCGCATGGGCACCTCCGTGAAGGAGGCCACGCGCGAGGGCGTGCTGCTGACCGACGGCGAGTTCGTCGACAGCCGGACGCTGGTGTGGTGCGTGGGCGTACGGCCCGATCCGCTCGCGGAGTCCCTCGGCCTGCCTCTGGAGCGGGGCCGGCTGCTGGTCGAGCCGACGCTCCAGGTGCCGGGTCGGCCCGAGGTGTTCGCCTGCGGGGACGCGGCCGCCGTGCCGGATCTGGACCGGCCCGGCGAGTACACGCCGATGACCGCGCAGCACGCGTGGCGGCAGGGCAGGACGGCCGGACAGAACGTCGCCGCCTCCCTCGGCGGCGGAGGCGGGCTGCGGCCGTACCGGCACAAGGATCTGGGGTTCGCCGTCGACCTGGGCGGCGTGCAGGCGGCCGCCAACCCGCTGGGCGTCCACCTCAGCGGCCCGGTGGCCGGCGCGGTCACCCGCGGCTACCACCTCGCCGCGATGCCCGGCAACCGCGTCCGCGTCGCCGCCGACTGGCTGCTGGACGCCGTACTCCCGCGCCAGTCGGTCCAGTTGGGCCTCGTCCGGTCCTGGTCGGCGCCGCTGGACACGGCGTCACCGGAGCTGAGCCGGACCCCGGACGAGCGCAGGCGCGAGCCGACGGCCTTCGGCCCCGGCGCGGCCACCGAGGCGGACGTGCGCGCCGTCCCGGCCGCCGGGACGGACGGGGACGCTGTGAACGGCGTGGTCGACGCGAACCGCAAGAACACCCACCACGACAGGAATCAGGTGAACGACGTGAACGACGTGAACGACGAGAACCGGACGGCCGGCGGATCCGGCGAGCGGCGCCCCTCTCCGGAGGACGGCTCGCAGTCGATCACCTCGCCGACCCCCGAGGTGGGACGGCACCCAGGCGGTGAGGGCGGCCCCCGAGCGGGTCAGTCGTCGCCGGAGGACGGCTCCCAGTCGATCACCTCGCCCACGCCGGAGGTCGGACGGCACAGCTCCGCACCGGCGAGCGCGCCGGACGACGACGGCGCCGCCGAGCCCGCCAGGAACCAGCCGGGCGGCGAGCCCGCGAAGAACCAGCCGGGCGGCGAACCCGCCCGCAACCAGCCGGGCGGCGAACCCGCCCAGGGCGCCGACGAACGTGCGGAAGAAGACCGGTAGCCCGATGGACTCCGCCGAACTCGCAGAGCTGGGGCAGCAGTTGAGGGTGGACAGCGTGCGCGCCGCCGCCGCCGCGGGGTCCGGGCACCCGACGTCCTCGATGTCGGCCGCGGACCTGATGGCCGTGCTGCTCGCCAACCACCTCCGCTATGACTTCGACCGCCCCGCCCACCCCGGCAACGACCGCTTCGTCCTGTCCAAGGGGCACGCCTCCCCGCTGCTGTACGCCGCCTACAAGGCCGCCGGCGCCGTCGACGACGAGGAGCTGCTGACCTTCCGCAAGCTCGGCAGCCGGCTCGAAGGGCACCCCACCCCGCGGCGGCTGCCGTGGGTCGAGACGGCCACCGGATCGCTCGGCCAGGGGCTGCCGGTGGGCGTCGGCATCGCGCTCTCCGGGAAACGGCTGGAGCGGACCGGCTACCGGGTGTGGGTGCTGTGCGGGGACAGCGAGCTCGCCGAGGGCTCGGTGTGGGAGGCCGCCGAGCACGCGGGCCACGAACACCTCGACAACCTGACGGCGATCGTCGACGTGAACCGGCTGGGCCAGCGCGGCCCCACCCGGCACGGCCACGACCTCGACGCCTACGCGCGCCGCTTCCAGGCGTTCGGCTGGCACACGGTCGAGATCGACGGGCACGACGTGGACGCCGTCCACCGCGCGTACGGCGAGGCGGTCTCCACCAAGGGCCAGCCCACGGCCATCCTCGCCCGCACCCTCAAGGGCCGGGGCGTGGCGGCCGTCCAAGACCGCGAGGGGCTGCACGGCAAGCCGCTGCCCGACGCCGACGAGGCGATCGAGGAGCTGGGCGGCGTCCGCGACCTGCGGGTCCGGGTGCACGGACCGGCCGACGCCCGCATGCTGCACTCCGTCCCCACCGGGAGCCTCGACCTGCCGCGCTGGGACAAGGGCGAGGAGGCGGCCACCCGGGACGCCTACGGGCAGGCGCTCGCCGCGCTGGGCGGCGCCCGCGAGGACGTCGTCGCCCTGGACGGCGAGGTGAGCGACTCCACCCGGGCCGAGGTCTTCGCCAAGGAGCACCCCGAGCGGTTCTTCGAGTGCTACATCGCCGAGCAGCAGCTCGTCGCCGCCGCGGTGGGTCTCGCCGCGCGCGGCTGGGTGCCGTACGCCTCCACGTTCGCGGCCTTCCTGACCCGGGCCCACGACTTCGTCCGCATGGCCGCGGTCAGCGGCGCCGGGATCAACCTCGTCGGCTCGCATGCCGGGGCGGCCATCGGGCAGGACGGGCCCTCGCAGATGGGCCTGGAGGATCTGGCGATGTTCCGGGCCGTGCACGGCTCCACCGTGCTCTACCCGTGCGACCCCAACCAGACCGCCCGGCTCGTCGCCACGATGGCGGGGCTGGACGGCATCCGCTACCTGCGCACCTCGCGCGGCGCGGCCCCGGCGCTGTACGGCCCGGACGAGGAGTTCCCGGTCGGCGGCAGCAAGGTGCTGCGCTCCTCCGGACGGGACCGCCTGACGATCGTCGCGGCCGGCGTCACCGTGCACGAGGCGTTGAAGGCCGCCGAGGCGCTCGACGGCGAGGGCATCGCGGTACGGGTGATCGACCTGTACTCGGTCAAGCCCGTCGACCGGGAGACGCTGCGGCGGGCCGCCGAGGAGACCGGCTGCCTGCTGAGCGTGGAGGACCACCACGAGCAGGGCGGCCTCGGCGACGCGGTCCTCGACGCCTTCCTCGACGGGCGGCCGACGCCCCGCCTGGTGCGTCTCGCCGTCCGCACGATGCCGGGGTCGGCGAGCCCGGCCGAGCAGCTGCACGCCGCCGTCATCGACGCCGAGTCGATCGCCGCGTCCGTCCGGCTGCTGGCGGAGCAGGCGATCGCGCCGTGAGCGGGGGCGCGGGCGGCGCCGCGCGGACCGTGCGCGCGGGCCGCCGCACCGTCGAGGTGCACCGCCCGGACAAGGTCCTCTTCCCGGCCGGGGAGGCGACGAAGCCGTACACGAAGGCCGACCTCGTCGCCTACTACCGGTCGGTCGCCGCGTTCATGCTGCCGCACCTGCGCGGCCGCCCGCTGATGCTGGAACGGCATCCGGACGGCGTCGACGGCCCCCGGTTCATGCAGAAGAACACCCCCGAGCACTACCCGGAGTGGATCAGGCGGGTCGAGGTGGCCAAGGAGGACGGCACGGTCTGCCACACCGTCTGCGACGACACCGCCACCCTCGTGTACCTGGCCGACCAGGCGGGTCTCACCCTGCACCGCTGGCTGTCGCGGGCCGACCGGGTCGACCGGCCCGACCTGCTCGTCTTCGACCTCGACCCGGCCGACGACGCGCACTTCGCCGCGGTCCGCGAGGCAGCCCGGTGGCTGGGCGAGCTGCTCGACGAGCTGCGGCTGCCCTCGGGGCTGATGACGACCGGCTCGCGCGGGCTGCACGTCGTCGTGCCGATCGACGGCGGTCACGGCTTCGACGAGGTGCGCGGCTTCGCCCGGGACGTCGCCGAGGTGCTCGCCGCCGAGCACCCGGACCGGCTCACCACGGCCGCCCGCAAGAAGGACCGCGGCGACCGGCTCTACCTGGACGTGCAGCGCAACGCCTACGCGCAGACCGCCGTGGCCCCCTACTCGGTGCGGGCGCTGCCCGGCGCCCCCGTCGCCACCCCGATCAGCTGGGAGCAGCTCGACGATCCGGAGCTCGGTCCGCGCCGCTGGACGATGGCCGACGCCGTCGAGCAGGCCCGTGCCCGGCCGTGGTCCTCGCTGACCGGCCGCGGGCGCTCGCTGGGACCGGCCCGGCGGCGGCTCGACGCACTGAACGGCTCGTGAAGGTTTGGCCATGAGGCTTCCGGACACGCGGAAGGAGAGGTGGCCATGGCGAACACGAAAAGCACATCGGATTCCACAAAGAACACATCGGATGCGCGGGCTTCACGAAAAGTCCGCAAGCGAGGGCCCGAGAGCGAAGAGACCGGGCCCGAGAGACCGGAAGACCACGAGAACGAGCAGGACGCCGACGAACCGGTGGTCGACGAGCAAGAGGTCGACGAACCGGACGCCGACGAACAAGACGTCGACGAGTCAGAGGTCGACGAGCAAGACGTCGACGAGTCGGAGGTCGATGAGGAGCAGGACGCCGACGAGGACGACGCCGAGCAGGACGCCGACGAGGACGACGCCTACGACGGCGACGAGCAGGACACCGACGAGAAGGGCGAGGACCACATCGTGACGGACGACCGGCCGCGCCCCATGACGGTGCTGCGCGAGGCGCGTGCCCAGCTGGCGGAGCTCACCGGCATGACCGCCGAGAGCGTGTCCTCCTTCGCGCAGACGGAGGACGGCTGGTCCCTGGAGGTCGAGGTGCTCGAACTGGAACGGGTCCCCGACACCATGAGCCTCATGGCGACCTACCAGGTGGAGCTCGACCCGGAGGGCCAGCTCACCGGCTACCGACGCGTCCGCCGTTACGAGCGCGGCCGGGCCGACGCCAGCAGGGCGGGCGGCCGCTAGGCCACCGCCGAAGACACTTTTCGATCATCAACCACGAACCAAGGAGGTGCGGTCGGCATGACCGTAGTCCCAGCACAGCAGTCCGGTGGCGGAGGCGGCTCGAGCGGTCTTTACGACGTTCTGGAGCTCGTCCTCGACAGGGGGCTGGTGATCGACGCGTTCGTGCGGGTCTCCCTGGTCGGCATCGAAATCCTCAAGATCGACGTTCGGGTCGTCGTGGCCAGCGTCGACACCTATCTGCGTTTCGCCGAGGCGTGCAACCGCCTCGACCTGGAGTCCGGACCGAACAAGAGCCCGGGCCTGCCCGAGATCGTCGGCGAGGTCACCGAGTCCGGCGCGCGCGGCAAGTCCAAGGGCGCCCTCTCCGGCGCCGCGGAGACCATCTCCGACGCGTTCAAGCAGTCGCGTGACGAGGGTTCCGCGGAGCGCGAGCCCCGGCCCCGCGCTCGCAAGAGCACGGCTTCGCGCCGGAAGGAGGAGTCGGAGTGAGCACGTACGTCTACGGCATCACCGCCGGCTCGCACCCCGCCCTCCCCGAGGGACTGGGCGGCGTCGGCGACCCGCCCATGCCGGTGCGGGTGCTGAAGGAGGGCGACCTGGCGGCGGTCGTGAGCGACGCGCCGGAGGGGCTGCGCCCCAAGCGCCGCGAGCTCCTCGCCCACCAGAACGTGCTCGCCGAGGCGGGCGCCGGCGGCTGTGTGCTGCCCATGCGGTTCGGCAGCGTCGCCCCCGAGGACAGCGCCGTCACCGGTGTGCTGGCCGAGCGCGCCGAGCACTACAAGGAGCGGCTGCAGGCTCTCGACGGCAAGGTCGAGTACAACGTCAAGGCCACCCACATCGAAGAGGCCGTGCTGCACCACGTGATGGCCGGCAGCCCCGAGCTGCGCGCCCTCGCCGAGGCCAACCGCAAGGCGGGCGGCGGCAGTTACGAGCAGAAGCTGCAGCTCGGCGAGATGGTCGCCGCCGCCGTCAAGGCGCAGGAGGCCGAGGACGCGAGCGTCGTCCAGCAGGCTCTGGAGCCGCTCGCGGCGGCCGTCGGTCTGGGCCCGGAGTCCACGGGCTGGCTGGCCAACGTGTCGTTCCTGGTCGACCGGGACGCGGCCGCCCGCTTCGCGGAGGCGGTGGACGAGCTGCGGCAAGCTCATCCGCACCTCGACGTGCGCCTCAACGGGCCGCTTCCGCCCTACAGCTTCGTCGAGCCCGGACCCTCCGAGCCCGCGGAGACGATCACCGGGAAGTAGGTGCGTCGTGGGACTGCTCGGAGAGGTTTTCCTGCTGCCGTTGGCCCCGGTCCGGGGCAGTGGATGGGTGATCCGCCAGGTCCTCCGTGAGGCGGAGCGGATCTACTACGACCCCTCCACCATCCGAGCCGAACTCTCCCGTCTCGAACAGCGGTTGGAGGCGGGAGAGATCACGGAGGAGGAGTTCGACCGGCAGGAGGACGAACTCCTGGACCGGATGGAGGCCAGCGCACGCGGCACCACGCAAACGGACGACGGGACAGCGACATGAATCGAATGGGACTGGGCCTCGCGGTCGGGGCCGGCTATCTGCTCGGCCGCACCAAGAAACTGAAAATGGCGGTGGCCGTCGGCTCGCTGGTGGCCGGCAAGAAACTGAACCTGACGCCGAAGGGCATCGCCGACCTGGTCTCCCAGCAACTGCGGGACAATCCGCAGTTCAAGGAGATCGGCGACCAGCTGCGCCAGGACCTGCGCGGGGTCGGCAAGGCCGCCTCCGGCGCCATGGTCGAGCGGCAGATCGAGGCGCTCGCCGACCGGCTGCACGGGCGCACCGCCGAGGTGCGCGACCAGCTCGACGGCGTCGTCCCCGGCAAGGGCGGCGACCAGGACGACGACGAGGAGGACGAGGAGTACGACGAGCCTCGAAACGCTCGCGACGACGACGCGGACGAGGACGAGGAGCCGCAGGACGCCTCCGGACAGGACGAGGACGACGAGGAGGACGACGAGGAGGACGAGGAACCGCCGAGGAAGACGGCGGCGAAGAAGACGGCCAAGAAGGCCCCCGCCAAGAAGGCGCCGGCCAAGAAGGCCCCGGCCCGCAAGACGGCCGCGAAGAAGACCGCGTCGGCCGGGAAGACGGCTGCGCGGACCGCGTCCAGGCCCGCCTCCGGCACCCGGCGCTCCTCGAAGGGAGGCGGTGACCGATGACCGACACCCTCGGATCCGCGAAGTCCGCCACCTCCGCCGCCGGCAAGGCGGCAGGCGGCAACCCCCTCTCCGGCCTGGCCCAGAGCGAGGCCGCCGACCGGCTCAAGAGCGAGGTGCAGGAGTACCTCGCCGCCCAGGCCACGCGTCTGCTGACCGGCGTGGGCCACAAGCTCGGCGAGACCACGAACAAGCTGAACGACATCGCCGAGGGCAACAGCCCCGGCTTCGCCAAACTCGCCCTGGACGGCGGCAAGAAGATCGCCGAGGGCAAGGGGCCGGTCCGCTCCGCGCTGGAGCTCGGCGCCTCGCGCGCCAAGGACAAGGTGACCGGCGCCCTGAAGAACCTCGGCGGCGGCAAGGGCGGCAAGGGCAAGAGCGCGGGCAAGAAGCCGACCGTGATCATGGAGACGATCGACGTCGGCGTGCCGCTGCGCACCGCCTACGACCAGTGGACGCAGTACCAGGACTTCAGCACCTTCGCCAAGGGCGTCAAGAGCGCGAACCGCTCCGACGACACCACCAGCGACTGGCAGGCGAAGGTCTTCTGGTCCAACCGCAGCTGGAAGGCGAAGACGACCGAACAGGTGCCGGACGACCGGATCGCCTGGACCTCGGAGGGCGCCAAGGGCACCACGAAGGGCGTCGTCTCCTTCCACGAGCTGGCCGACAGCCTCACCCGCATCCTGCTGGTCATCGAGTACTACCCGACGGGCCTGTTCGAGAAGACCGGCAACATCTGGCGCGCCCAGGGCCGCCGCGCCCGCCTCGACCTGAAGAACTTCGCCCGCTTCATCACCATCAAGGGGGAGGCGAAGGACAGCTGGCGCGGTGAGATCCGCGACGGAGAGGTCGTCCGCTCCCACGACGACGCGGTCGCCGAGGAGGACGAGGAGAACCAGGACACGGAGTCCGAGGAGAACGGCGAGCCCGCTCAGGACGCCGACTACGAGGAGGACGGCGAGCCCGAGGACGAAGCCGAGGCGCGGGATGCCGGGGACGGCGGCCGGGAGGACGATGAGGAGTACGAGGCCGAGGACGAGGCCCCGTACGCCGAGGACGGGGAGGAAGAGGAGCCCGAGGAGGAGACCGAGGGCGCGTACGAGGACGAAGAGGAGGAGGGTGAGCCGGAGGACGCCGAAGGCGAGTACGAGGAGTACGACGAGGAGGAGGAGCCCGAGGAGGAGCCCCGGCGCGCGAAGGGCGGGAGCCGGCGATGACCATGTCGAGCCGGCTGCCGGAGCCGTACGGCCAGGGCGGCGGCGCCAACCTCGCCGACATCCTGGAACGCGTTCTCGACAAGGGCATCGTGATCGCGGGCGACATCCGGATCAACCTGCTCGACATCGAACTGCTCACCATCAAACTCCGCCTGATCGTCGCCTCCGTCGACAAGGCCAAGGAGATGGGCATCGACTGGTGGGAGACCGACCCGGCGTTGTCCTCGGGCGCCCGCCGCGACGAACTCGCACGTGAGAACGCCGAGTTGCGAGAGCGGCTGGCACGGCTGGAGGAACTGGAGCTGGGCCGCGCCCCGGAGGACGTCCGGGAACAGGGCCCTCGTGACGTCAGGAAGGAGTCGCCGTGACGGGACTGCGGTACGTCTACGCCGTCTGCCGGCCCTTCGGCGCGCCTCTGCAGACGGCCTTGAAGGGCGTGGCGGGCGATCCGCCCAGACTGCTCGGCCACCACGGGCTGATCGCGGTCGTCAGCCACGTCCCGGAGGGCGACTTCGCCGAGGAGCCCCTGCGCCGGCATCTGGAGGACCTCGACTGGCTCACCGAGACCGCCCGGGCCCACCAGCAGGTGATCGACGCGCTCACGGCCGTCACCACCCCGCTGCCGCTCCGGCTCGCCACGGTGTTCCGGGACGACAGCGGCGTCCGCGTGATGATGGAGGAGCGCGAGGCGGATTTCCTGCGCACCCTGGACCGGCTGGAGGGCCGGGTCGAGTGGGGGGTGAAGGTCTACGTCGAGCGCGAGGCCGCCGCCGCCCCGGAGCCGGCGAAGCCCGCCTCGGGCCGCGACTACCTGCGCCAGCGGCGTATGCAGAGCAGGGCCCACGAGGACAGCTGGCAGCGGGCGGAGCGGTTCGCCGGCCGACTGCACGCCACGCTGAGCGCGCACGCCGACGGCGCCCGGCTGCACGCGCCGCAGAATTCCGCCCTTTCCCAGGCGCCGGGACAGAATGTGCTGAACGCCGCCTACCTGGTGCCCCGCGCGAAATCCGAGGAATTCGTGGAACTCGTGGACGCCACCAAGGGCGAGGAGCCCGGAATGCGCGTCGAACTCACCGGCCCCTGGGCCGCCTATTCCTTCGTGGAGAGCGCCGGGGACGCCTCGTCGGCGCCGGCCGGCGCGGAGATCGGCGAGGGGGGCTCATGACCGTGGTGGAGCGCCGGGAGGTCGCTCTGGTGGACCTGCTGGACCGGCTGCTGGCCGGGGGAGTGGTCATCACGGGCGACATCACGCTGCGCATCGCGGACGTCGACCTCGTCCGCATCGACCTCAACGCGCTGATCAGCTCGGTCAACGAGCAGGTGCCGTCGCCCTGGGGGGAGTCGCCGTGAAGGACCGACGCGACCACATCGACCTGGAGCCCGACACCGTCGAGCGCGATCTGGTCAAACTCGTCCTGACCGTCGTCGAGTTGCTGCGCCAGCTGATGGAACGGCAGGCGCTGCGCCGTTTCGACCAGGGCGACCTGAGCGAGGAGCAGGAGGAGCGCATCGGGCTGACCCTGATGCTGCTCGACGACCGCATGACCGAACTGCGCGAGCGGTACGGACTGCGGCCCGAGGACCTCAACCTGGACCTCGGGCCGCTCGGACCGCTGCTTCCCCGGGAGTGAGCCCGCCCGGCGCGAGCCGGCGTCGCTCCCGGCGGAAGCCGGTTCACCTCGGTGCTTCGGTCACCACCTGTACCAGCGGCCCCTGCCGCCCGAGGAGGTGGTGCCGCGAGCCAGGAATCCCAGGAGCCACAGGACCAGAACCGCGAGCGCGATCCACCAGAGCAACTTCACCGCGAATCCGGCGCCGAAGAGGATCAGCACCAGCAGCAGCACCAGCAGGACGGGAACCATAGTCTTTACCTCCTGCTCTCCGTGTTTCCCGATTTCCATGAAACATTCGCCCGGTATTCGCGTTTCTCTCCCTTTTGCCGACCAGTCGGCCGGCCGGCCGGGCGGGCGCGGACGCGCGCCGTGGGAGGATGCGGGGAGCGTCAGGCGGCTTTCCGGCAGAGGATCTCTCCGTGCAGGACGGTGAACCAGCCGTCCTCCCGCCGCCCCCAGTCCCGCCAGGCCTCCGACACGGCGTCCAGCTGCTCGGCCGTGGCGTGTCCGCCGTGCGTGGCGAGCCGCGCGTACGCCGAAGCCAGGGTGCGGTCGGCCCACAGCCCGCTCCACCACGCCCGCTCCTCGGACGTGCTGAAGGTCCAAGTGGAGGAGGTGGCCGTGACGTCGGTGAACCCGGCGGCCAGCGCCCAGGACTTCAGCCGCCGCCCGGCGTCCGGCTCGCCGCCGTTGGCCCGGGCCACCCGCCGGTACAGCTCCAGCCAGTCGTCGAGTCCGGAGACGGCGGGATACCAGGTCATCGCCGCGTAGTCCGAGTCGCGGACCGCCACGTACCCGCCGGGCCTGGTCACCCTCAGCATCTCGCGCAGCGCCTGCACGGGATCGCCGACGTGCTGGAGCACCTGATGGGCGTGGACGACGCAGAACGTGTCGTCGGGGTGGTCCAGGGCGTGCACGTCCGCGACCGCGAAGTCGACGTTGGTCAGTCCCCGTCCGTCGGCCGTGGCGCGGGCCTGCTCCAGGATCCCGGGCGCGTGGTCGACGCCGGTGACGTGCCCGTCGGGCACCAGGGCGGCCAGGTCGGCGGTGATGGTGCCCGGGCCGCACCCGATGTCCAGGATCTTCATGTGGGGCTTCAGCGAGCCGAGCAGATAGGCGGCGGAGTTGGCGGCGGTCCGCCAGGTGTGCGAACGCAGCACGGACTCGTGGTGTCCGTGCGTGTAGACGGCGGTCTCCTGGGCTTTCGGCATGGCGGCACCCCTTCTCGACGGACCGGTTCTCGTCCGGCCCCCGAGGGTCAACGGTACGCCGACGGCCGCATGGTGAGACAGATCGTTCTGGCATATGGACTGACGACCCATCAGGGGGGTTCGGTGGTGCGGGCGATGCCGGACGGTGCCGGGCGGTGCCGGGCGGTGCCGGGCGGTGCCGGACGGGCTTCCAGAGGGGGGCCGACTTCTGGGCGGACGCGCTGCGGCTACCCTGACGTGGCCGTTTCCCGTGCCGAGACGGTTTCGACACCGGAGGTTTCCCGCATGCGTCTGCTGCTCGTCCGTCACGGCCAGACCCCGGCCAACGTGGACTACCTCCTCGACACCGCCGTCCCCGGCCCGGGCCTCACCGAACTCGGCGCACGTCAGGCCGCCGCCCTCCCCGAGGCGCTGGCCGACGAGGACGTCGAGGCCCTCTACGCCTCCACCCTCGTGCGCACCCAGCTCACGGCCGCCCCGCTGGCCGCCGCCCGCGGCCTGGAGGTCGTCGTCCGCGACGGGCTCCGCGAGATCTCCGCGGGCGACCTGGAGGCCCTGCCCGGCGACACCGAGCACGGCGCCCTGTACATGCGCACGGCGTTCGCCTGGGCGGCGGGCGAGAGAGGTCTGCGCATGCCGGGCGGGGAGAGCGGGGCCGAGTTCCTCGCGCGCTACGACGCCGTGGTCGCCGAGGCCGCGGCGAGCGGCGCGGAGTGTGTCGTCCTGGTCAGCCACGGCGCCGCGATCCGCACCTGGGCAGCCGCCCGTGCGCACAACGTCGACGTCCCCTTCGCCGCGGCGCACCGCCTCGCCAACACCGGAACGGTCGTCCTGGAGGGCTCGCCCGCCGACGGCTGGAAGGCCCTGTCCTGGGCCGGCGCCACGGTCGCGCCCGCCGGGGACGCCGGACCGGCCGGGCAGCCGGTCGAGGGCGCCGGCCAGTGACCGGCGGGCCCGGCCACCTCCCCGGCCTGCGTCGATAACGGTTTGCCGCATCGCGCGGGCGGCCCGCACAATGCGTCCTCATGGGACATCTGGAAGCCGCGCACCTCGAGTACCACCTCCCCGACGGGAGGACGCTGCTCGGCGACGTCTCCTTCCGGGTGGGCGAAGGGGCCGTCGTGGCCCTGGTCGGCCCCAACGGCGCCGGCAAGACCACCCTGCTGCGGCTGATCTCGGGGGAGCTGAAACCGCACGGCGGGACCGTCACGGTGAGCGGCGGCCTGGGCGTGATGCGCCAGTTCGTGGGCTCCGTACGGGACGAGACCACCGTCCGCGACCTGCTGGTGTCCGTCGCCTCGCCCCGCATCCGCGAGGTGGCGCAGGCCGTCGACAAGGCCGAGCACGCGATCATGACCGTCGACGACGAGGCCGCCCAGCTGCAGTACGCCCAGGCCCTCTCCGACTGGGCCGAAGTACGCGGCTACGAGGCCGAGACCCTCTGGGACATGTGCACCACCGCCGCTCTGGGCGTCCCCTACGACAAGGCCCAGTTCCGCCTCGTGCGCACCCTGTCCGGCGGTGAGCAGAAGCGGCTCGTGCTGGAGGCGCTGCTGCGCGGCAACGACGAGGTGCTGCTCCTCGACGAGCCCGACAACTACCTGGACGTGCCCGGCAAGCGGTGGCTGGAGGAACGGCTGAAGGAGACCCGCAAGACGGTCCTGTTCGTCTCCCACGACCGCGAACTCCTCTCCCGCGCCGCCGAGAAGATCGTCTCCGTCGAGCCCGGCCCGGCCGGCGCCGACGCCTGGGTGCACGGCGGCGGCTTCGCCACCTACCACGAGGCGCGGCGCGAACGGTTCGCCCGCTTCGAGGAGTTGCGCCGTCGCTGGGACGAGAAGCACGCCCAGCTGAAGAAGCTCGTGCTGAGCCTGCGCCAGGCGGCCTCCATCAGCCATGAGCTGGCCTCGCGCTACCAGGCCGCCCAGACCAGGCTGCGCAAGTTCGAGGAGGCCGGCCCGCCGCCGGAGCCGCCCCGCGAGCAGGACATCACGATGCGCCTCAAGGGCGGCCGCACCGGCGTGCGGGCCGTCACCTGCAAGGGACTCGAACTCACCGGCCTGATGAAGCCCTTCGACCTGGAGGTCTTCTACGGCGAGCGGGTCGCCGTCCTCGGCTCCAACGGCTCGGGCAAGTCCCACTTCCTGCGGCTGCTGGCCGGGGACGCCGTGGCGCACACGGGCGAGTGGAAGCTCGGCGCACGCGTGGTGCCCGGTCACTTCGCCCAGACCCACGCCCACCCCGAGCTGCTGGGCCGCCCCCTCCTGGACATCCTGTGGAGCGAACACTCCCAGGACCGGGGCGCGGCCATGTCCCGGCTGCGCCGCTACGAGCTGACCCAGCAGGCGGAACAGGCCTTCGACCGGCTGTCCGGCGGCCAGCAGGCCCGCTTCCAGATCCTGCTGCTCGAACTGCAGGGCGTCACGGCCCTGCTCCTCGACGAGCCCACCGACAACCTCGACCTGGAGTCGGCCGAAGCGCTGCAGGAGGGCCTGGAGGCGTTCGACGGTACGGTCCTGGCCGTCACCCACGACCGCTGGTTCGCCCGCTCCTTCGACCGGTACCTGGTCTTCGGCAGCGACGGCAGGGTCCGGGAGACCGCGGAGCCGGTGTGGGACGAGCGGCGCGTGGAGCGGGCCAGGTAGCGGCCCGGAGGCCTTCCCGTGCCGGGAGCGCCGGCGTACACGCAGGCCTGGGGGCCGGAATGTTCGTACAGTGGAAGCAGAAGCCAGAAGCCAGAAGCCAGAAGCCAGAAGCCAGAAGCCAGAAGGCTGAGGAGCGAGATCCGTGGCTCGCTCCCGGTGGCCGCTCGGGGGCGTCGCCGGTAGCGATCCCGGGGGCGGGTACCCGGACGGTATGAACGCACACGACGAGCGGGGCACCACGATGACCGGAGTCGACCCGGGCCGGCTGGACGACCAGCAGCTGATGCGAGAGCTGGAGACGATCCACCGCACGCGCCACGACACTCTGCTGTACGGCTCGAACGACGCGTTGCGCGCCCACAACGACCGCATGGCCCAGCTGGAGGGTGAGTACCTGCGCCGCAACCCGAGCCGCTCCGTCTCTCCGGGCCGCACCCGAGAGGGCGCCAGGGACCGGGCCGGCGGAACGGACGGGGGCGGCCCGGCGGGCGCTCCCGTCGGCAAATGGGGTCCGGGAACGAGGAGCGGCCCCGGCAGGGCCTGAGCTTTTCGGCCGCCGGGGCCGGAACCCCTCTCTTGGGGGAGCCCCTCACGGCCCCCGGGAGCCCCTCACGGCCCCCGCGTCGCGCAGCGCGATCGAGGCCGGGAGCCCCTCACGGCCCCCCACGGGGAAGCCCCTCACGGCGGCCCCCCAAGGGAGGCGGGCTGGGCTGTGCCGACCGCGACGGCGATCCCGACGGACGACGCCGTCGCGGGCGCGTTCCTCGATCCTCGCTGCTCGCCGCTTGCCGCCCGTCAGCCGGCTTCCGCGGCGAACACGCGCAGGTAGGCCTCGCAGAACGCCGCCAGATCGTCCGGCTTGCGGCTGGTGACGAGCTTGTTGGGGCCGTGGTCGCAGATCTGCACCTGCTCGTCGACCCAGTCGCCGCCGGCGTTGCGGACGTCCGTCTTTAGGCTCGGCCACGAGGTCAGCACCCGGCCGCGGACGACGTCGGCCTCGATCAGGGTCCACGGGGCGTGGCAGATCGCGGCGACCGGGCGGCCCTGCTCGAAGAACGCCTTGACGAACGAGACCGCCTTGTCGTCGGTGCGCAGGAAGTCGGGGTTGGCGACTCCGCCCGGCAGGACCAGCCCGCCGAAGGAATCGGCGGAGGCCTCGCCGACGACCTCGTCCACCATGAACGTGTCGGCCTTGTCGAGGTGGTTGAAGGCCTGGACCTTGCCCGAGTCGGTCGACACCAGGACGGGCTCGTGACCGGCGTCCACCGCCGCCTGCCAGGGCTCGGTCAGCTCGACCTGTTCGACGCCTTCCGGTGCCGTCAGAAACGCGATGCGCATGGGGGTTCAACGTCCTTTCGTGTCTTCAGGGGGGTGGCCTCTCGCCGCCGCGACGGCGACCGGGAGACCCGTGGGGTGCTTGCGTGCTCTTGCGGTGCCGCCGCCTCTCGGACGACGGCGTGTGCGCGGGGTAGGCGGACAACGGTCCGCCCGCCTCCGATCGATCGCGCCCGTCAGCCGCGGGAGACCAGCGCTTCGGCCAGTTGCTGCACATTGGCGTAGCGGTCCTCGTGCGGCAGTCCGCGTACCGCCTCCACGAGCGCGTCCGGCGCGTTCTCCCGCCGCAGGCCCTCGGTCAGCGCTCCGGGGCCGGCGGGGAACGAACCCCGACCCAGGATCCTGGCGAGCTCGAGCCGTACCGACTCCAGCGACGCATGGGGGTTGCCCGGCACCACCGGACCGCCCCAGATCTCGGGGTCGTCCTCGGCGGACGGCTCCGGGTCGTGCCACTCATCCGCGCGGGTGGGGTGCCCGGACCTCAGCAGGCCCTGCAGCTCGTGCTTCATCTCGTCGTCCCGGTGCACGCTCAGCCGGTCACTGCCTCGCTGCATGTCTCGCCCTCCAGATCTTCGGGTGGCGACCGCGTACCCGAGCAGGACGGGCCGACACGGAATCGACGCCGGGCTCTTACGGAAACCGTCGTGACCTGCGGATACGAGCCGAACGCACACAGCTCCCGCAGGTAGGTCGCGGAGGTGCGGGCCCAACCGGTCTGTGGGTCCGACCGGTGTGGGTCCGACCGGTCTGTGGGCCCGACAGGTCTGTGGGCTGTCCGGGCCCGCGGGACCGTCCGGTCCGCTGGGCTATCCGGCCTGCGGACCCGGCAGGAACTCCTGCACCTTCGCCTTGAAGGCGTGCCGGATCACGGAGCCCGCTTCGGGCTCGCCCTTCAGGACGGCCGCGGCCGCGGCCCCCAGCTGCTCCCAGGTGGCGTGCGCGGGGACGGGCGGCACCGACGGGTCGGTGAGGAACTCCACCACCGCCGGGCCGTCGGCCGCCAGGGCGGTGCGCCAGCCCGCCTCCACGTCCTCGGGCCCCTCCACCCGCACCCCGGTCAGTCCCAGGGAGCGGGCGAACGCCGCGTACGGCACGTCCTGCGACCGCTGCGCAGGGTCGAAGGGCGGGTCGCCCTCCACGGGGTGCGGGTGCCGGGCCGCCTCGTCGTGGCCGCTGGCGTTCCACACCGCGACGACCAGCCGCGGGTCCTGCCCCAGGTCCGCACATCTCGCCGCGGTGACCAGTTCCGCGAGACCGTTGATCTGCATTCCCTCGTCACCCACCAGCGCGATCACCGGCCGGTCCGGGTGGGCGAACTTCGCCCCGATCGCGTACGGCACCGCGCAGCCGGTCGCCGCCAGGCCGCCCGAGAGGGCGCCGCGCATGCCGGACCGCATCGTCAGATGGCGGGCGTACCAGGCCGCCACCGAACCCGAGTCGCAGGTGATGATCGCGTCGGGCGGCAGCAAGGGGTCCAGGACACGGGCCACCTGTTCCGGGTTGATCGGGTCGGCCGACAGCCGCGACCGGCGGTCCAGCACGTCTTCCCAGCGCCGTACGCCGGCGCAGACCGTTTCGAACCACTCGCGGCCGCGCTCTTCGCCCCGGATCATCGGGATCAGCCGGCAGAGCGTCTGCCGCACGTCCGCGACGAGATCCACCTCGAACGGCCGACCCGACGACGCGCCCGACGGCCGGTCCGACGTCGTGCCCGACGACTCGCCCGACGGCCGGTCCGACGGGCGGCCGGACACGGCCGGGACCGGTTCGGGGTCGATGCGGACGCTCCGCGCACGGCCGGGCTCCGGCAGGAACCCCGGATGCGCGAACGAGGAACCGATCGTCAGCAGGGTGTCGCAGTCGCGCATCAACTCGTAGGACGGTCGCGTGCCCAGCGGACCGACCGTGCCGGCGACGTACGGGAGTTCATCGCTGAGGACGTCCTTGCCGAGCAGATCCTTGGCCACGCCCGCACCGAGCAGCTCGGCGATGCGCCGTACCTCGGCGTCCGCGCCGGCAGCGCCCCGGCCGACCAGAATCGCCACCTTGTCACCGGAGTTGAGGATCCGCGCGGCGCGCTCCAGAGACTCCTCGGACGGGACCGCCGTCCCGTCGCCCGGGCCGGGAGCGGCCGGCGTCCTGCCGATCCCGACCGACGGCCCGGGGCAGTCGAGCTCCTGGACGTCCTCGGGGACGACGACCACGACCGGGCAGAGACGGGCATACGCGGTGCGCAGCGCCCGGTCCAGGACGTCGGCCACCTCCCGAGGGTCCGTCACCGTCTCCAGGAACTCCGACGCGACGCCGTGGAACAGGGCGTTCGTTTCCGTCTCCGTCTCCGTCTCCGTCTCCGTCTCCGTTTCCGTCTCCGGCCCGTGCTCGCCGTGCCCCCCGCTCCGCCGGCGACCGACGATCGCCAGCACCGGGACGCGGTCGAGTCGCGCGTCGTACAGGCCGCCGAGGAGATGGATCGCGTCCGGTCCGGACGCCGCCGCGCAGACCCCGGGACGGCCGCCGAACCTGGCGTGGCCGACCGCCTGCAGCGCGGACGTCCGGGCGTGCGACGACCGTACGAGACGCGGCGCGCCCTCGGTGCGGTCGCAGGCGGCGAGGAGTGCGTCGACGCCGTCGCCGGAGCAGCCGAAGACGTGATCCACACCCCAGTCTCGCAGTCGTCCGACGATGCGTTCGGAGACCTCGGCGGTCATGAACGGGACCTCCCTGACAGGGGGATGAAGCGGAATCGGGAGCCGGCCGTGCACGGGCGCGGGTGTCCCCGCAGGCCGTCCGGAAACCTGGCCGGTGTCTGGGGAGGGGAACAAGGGGCACGCGCAGTGCCGGTGCTTCGGACCGCAGGCACGTGGCGGGCCCGGCCTCTTGGGCCCCGGCGGCCGGGACATGACGCAGAGCCGGATCGCCGAGCAGCTGGGGATCTTGCAGATGCACGTGTTCCGGCTGATCAACCGCTGCTGCGACCGGTTGCTGTAACAGATCCTCGACGACCCGGTTGTAGACGGCCCGGCGGAGACGACCCGGTGGAGACGACCCGGTGGAGCGGGCGCAGGGGGCGGTCCGGCCGCCCGGGCCCGCGTGCCGTGACGGCGACGGCGTCCAGCGGGCGGCGACGGGCCGGCCGGCGTCGCCCGCTTGGGGCAGACGACCCGGTGGAGACGACCCGGCGGAGACGGCCCGGTGGAGCGGGCGCAGGGGGCGGTCCGGCGGCCCGCGCCCGCGTGCCGTGACGGCGACGGCGTCCAGCGGGCGGCGACGGGCCGGCCGGCG
>NZ_JBHVYK010000008.1:0-49231 GCF_042880855.1 Streptomyces sp. NPDC058291 | reverse complement strand
TCACCCGCTTGGGGGCGTCCGTCCCGCCAATGGCGTCCGGCCGCGCGCGCTCCGGGCGCCCCCGGGCTGTGATGGCGGTGGGGCGGTGACGCCCCGTCCCGCCGCCACCGGCCGAAGGAGCCGTCCCATGGGTCGCACCGCCCACTTCCTCTCCGCCCTCGCCGTGGCCGGCGCCGTCCTGGTCGCCGTCGCTCCGGCCGCCTCCGCGGACCCGGCGGCGGAGGTCAGTCCGGGGAGCGTCGCCCCCGGCGACAGCGTCAGCGTGTCCGTCGCCTGCGGACCCCTCGCCGCCTCGGCGCCGGAGAGTCTCGACGCCACCTCGCAGGCCTTCGCCGAGGGCACCGTCAAACTGAGCAAGGTCCCGGGCGACGACGCGCAAGCCGGTGCCGCCTACCGGGGCACCGCCCACATCACCCCCGCCGCCGACCTGGAGGCGAGCCCGGACGCGGTCGGGGCGGACGCCGCCTGGACCGTCGACGGCACCTGTCCGGCCGCGCCCGGCGGCCAGGGCAAGCCCTGGAGCGCCACCCTGGAGGTCGCGCGCGGTCAGGAGCAGCCGTGCGCCGCGCCGACCGGCGGCGCGTCCTGCGCCACCGGCCGGTCGTGCCCCCAGGCCCCGGGCGCCTCCCAGCCGCACCCCGAAGCCTGCCCCACCGCCCAGCCGTGCGCCCGGCCGGAGCCGCAGCGGCACACCGTCCCGTCGGACGGCGCCTCCTGCGGCCCGGCGACCGTCGACCACGGCGTACAGGCCGGCGAGGGGGGCGCCTTCACCGACTCGGCGCCCGCCCTGGTGGGCGGCGGACTGCTGATCGCCGGCGCGGTGGGCGCCGCCGTGCACCGGCTGCGCCGCCGCTCTTCCGCCGGTGAGGCCTGACCGCGCCGGACGGACGGCCCGGCCCCCGCCATGTGACCGGCGCAACGCGAACGTCCGGTCATGGAGCGTGGACCCACCGGGTACTCGGCAGCCGCGGGCACGATCCGCCTCGTACGCGGGCCCGGCCCCCCGGCGAGCGCCGAGCCCCGTAGGAGACGTCACGCACCAACGTCCCGCGACGCCGTCCCGCGGCCGGGACGGCACAGCGCGCCGACGACGGCGCCAGGGAAGGACTGCGCGGAGGTCGGATGCGACGGACGGAACCGGGGGACCACGGCCCCGTCCACGACCGCGGGCCCGGCCGGCGCCAGGAACCCCCTCACCACGGGGACGACGAACCGGTCCGGGGCGAGGACCGTGGACCGGTCCGGGAGGAGGGCTCCGCGCACGGCCACGGTCCCGTCCGCTACGGCCCGCCGCCCCTCTCGGACGGACTGCCGGTGCTTCCCGAACTCGCCTCGGTGCTCGCCCGGGCGGCCGGCCGCGCCGAGGGCGAACCGGTCGGCGGGGGCCCCGCCCTGCTCGACGCCGCCCGCGGCTACTGGTCCCGGCGCGGCGCCCCCGCCCACCCGGGCCGGGTGGCGGCCGGCCCCGGCGCCCCCGCCCTGCTGCTCGCCCTGACCGCCGCCCTCGGCGGCGACGTGCTGGTGCCCCGGCCCTGCGCGGCCTGGTGGGCGCCGTACGCGCGCCTGCTGGGACGGCCCGTCTTCCATGTGGCGACGCCCGCCGAGTGCGGCGGCGTGCCGGACCCCTACGCCCTGCTGGAAACCGTGCGCCGGATGCGCGCCGAGGGCGGCGACCCGCGGCTGCTGGTGCTGTCCGTCGCGGACGACCCCACCGCGACCGTCGCGCCGCCCGAGGTGCTGCACGAGGCCGTGGAGGCCGCCGCGGGCGAGGGTCTGCACCTGGTCAGCGACGAGACGTGGCGCGACACGCTGCACTCCCCGCACGAGACCGTGCTGGTCAGCCCCGCCGAGATGCTTCCCGGGCAGGTCACCGTCGTCAGCGATCTGGCCGGCGCCCTGCTGCCCGCGGGCTGGCCGGCCGCGATCGCCCGCTTCCCGGCCTCCGCGGCCGGCGACGGCCTGCACGCGCGCGTGCTCGACGTGCTCACCGCCCTCGACGCGCGCGTGGCCGCCCCGGTGGCCGCCGCTGCCGCCTACGCCCTGGCCGAGCCGGAGCCCGTCACCGCGCGCGTGGCCGCCGCCGTACGCCTGCACGCGCGCGTGGCCGACGCCCTGCACCGCGCCGTGGTCGGCGCGGGCGGCCTGGCCCTGCCGCCCAGGGCCGGCCGTCACCTGTACGCCGATCTGAGCCCGCTGCGCGAGGCGCTGTCCGCGCACGGGGTCGGCGACGCCCAGGAACTGGAGGACTTCCTCTCCGCCCGGCTCGGCATGCCCGCGCCGGGCGGCCACCGCTTCGGGGACGACCTCGGCGCCCTGCGGGTCCGGCTGTCCACCGGCATGCTCCTGGACGGCACCGACGCGCAGCGCACGGAATGCCTCACGTCACCCACCCCGTGGGAACTGCCACACGTGCAACGCGCGTTGACGCTGGTGAGGTCCGTCCTCGACGGCCTCCGTGACGACGCTCAGCGATGGGAGCCTCCTCGATGACGCAGCAGTCCGAGACCACCGCCGACACGGTCGCCGCACGCGAGCCCACGCCCGCCGTCGGCCCGCTCGCCGCCCGCGACCACGACGCACCGGCCCCCCTGTCGTCGCCCGCCCCGCCGCTCGCCGGGCCCCGTCCGCTGGGGGAGCGGCGGGTGTGGCCGCGCAGCTTCCACGACCGGCTGACGTCCCCGCTGCCCGACTTCAAAGCCCTCGCCCGGTTCGCCCGCGAAGGCTCGGTACGGCCCGGCAGGGAAGGGCTCGCGGACATCCCCCGACTGCCGGTCGCGCCCGCCCCGCCGCCCCGCGTGGACGCCCGCACGATCGCCGTCGCCTGGGCGGGGCACGCCAGTTGGGTCGTGAGCATCGGCGGCCTCACCGTCCTGACCGACCCGGTCTGGTCCCGCCGCATCCTCGGAACACCGGCCCGCATCACCCCCGTGGGCGTCCCCTGGGAGGAGCTGCCGCGCGTCGACGCCGTCGTCATCAGCCACAACCATTACGACCACCTGGACGCCCCCACGCTGCGCCGACTCCCGCGCGACACACCGGTGTTCGTGCCGGCCGGGCTCGGCCGCTGGTTCCTGCGCCGCCGGTTCACCCGCGTCACCGAGCTGGACTGGTGGGAGGCGGCCGAACTGTCCGGCGTGCGCTTCGACTTCGTGCCCGCGCACCACTGGTCCAAGCGCAGCCTCGTCGACACCTGTCGCACCCTGTGGGGCGGCTGGATGCTCACCGCCCCCGACGGACGGCGCGTCCACTTCGCCGGGGACACCGGCTACGGCCACTGGTTCTCCCGCATCGGGCAGCGCTACCCGGGCATCGACCTGGCCCTGCTGCCCATCGGGGCCTACGACCCGCGCTGGTGGCTGAGGGACGTCCACTGCGACCCGGAGGAGGCGGTCCGCGCGGCCCTCGACCTCGGCGCCCGCCGGATGGCCCCGATGCACTGGGGCACGTTCGTGCTGTCGGCGGAGCCGGTGCTCGAACCCCTCACGCGCGTCCGCGCGGCCTGGGAGAAGGCGGGCCTGCGGCGGGACGACCTGTGGGACCTGCCGGTGGGCGGTTCACGCGTCCTGGAGTGACCCCCGCCGAGCCGGCCGTCCCGGGGACGCGGCCTCGGCCTGGGGGCAACGCCGCCCGGACGCCGCCCGGGGGCGGGCGATCCGACGCGGGCTCAGGCAGTGCGGGTGCGCCGCAGCCGGCGCCACAGGCTCGGGGCCCCGCCGACGGCCACGGTGAGCACGACCGCGGCGACCACGCCCTCCCAGGGCTCGGGGAACAGCGAGCCGCCCAGGATCCCGATCAGCTGATAGGTCACCGCCCACGCCAGACACGCGGGCAGATTGCCCCGCACGAAGCGGCGCAGCGGCCACTCGGCCAGCAGACAGGCCAGCATCACCGGTATCCGGCCCGCCGGCACCAGCCGGGACAGCACCAGAACGGCCACGTTGTGGTCGGCCAGCTTGCCCTGCGCCTGCTCCAGCCGCTCCTCGGGCGCGCGCGAGCGGATCGCCTCCAACCAGCGCGAGCCGTTCTTCGACCGCATCCCGCGCCGCCCCAGCCAGTACAGCGCCGCGTCGCCGCAGAACGCGGCCAGGGACGCCGTCACGAACACCAGCGCCAGGGAGAAGGGCGCCTTCTGGTGGAAAGCGACCACCGCCGCCGTGCTCACCAGGGCCCCCGTCGGCACGACCGGCACCAGCGCCCCGATCAGCACCAGCAGGAACAGCGAGGGATAGCCGAGCGCCTGTTGCGTGGCCTGCGTCGGTATGACGGTCGAGGCCGCGGCGGCCAGGACCGTCACCGGGCGGCCTTCAGGCGCACGCTCTCCCCGTGCCCGAGCCGGTGCACCGCGACCCCCGGCGCACGCTTCGCCGCCAGGCGCACGAACTCCTCGCCGGGAGCATGGAACTCATGGGGGCGCACGGCGTCCATGCCGATCGGCCAGTACGTCCCGTAGTGCACCGGCACGGCGCTGCCCGGCGCCAGCCGGCGCAGAGCCTCGGCCGCGCGCCCCGCGTCCAGATGCCCCTCGCCGAGATTCGGACCCCAGCCGCCCACCGGCAGCAACGCCGCGTCGACCGGCCCCACTTCCTCGGCCATCTCCTCGAACAGGCCGGTGTCCCCGGCGAAATAGGTCCGTGCCCGGCCCTCGATCACATAGCCCAGCGCGGGGGAGCGGTGCCGGCCGACCGGCAGCCGGCGCCCGTCGTGCCGCGCGGGCACGGCCCGTACGAGCACGTCGCCGACGACCGTCTCGTCGCCCGGCGACACCTCGCTGACCAGCAGGTGGCGCAGCCGGCGCAGTCCCGGCACGGCGCGCGGAGCGCCCCGGGGCACCAGCAGGCGCGTGCCCGGCGCTAGGCGCGCCAGCGAGGGCACGTGCAGATGATCGGCGTGCAGGTGGGAGACGAGCGCCACGTCCGCCTGCCAGGCCTCGGGCGGGGGCACGGCGCCCCGGCGGCGGCGCAGATGCGCCAGCCGGCGGGCGAACAGGGGGTCGGTGAGCACACGCACGTCCGAATCCTCGACCGTGCAGGTCGCGTGACCCCACCACGTGATCTCCACCGGCACCTCTTTGCCTCCTTCGCGCGACTCCCCCGAAGCCTACGGGCAGGAGTAGGGTCGGCGGCGAAACCCGGAGGTGAGGGGGACGCCATGGGACCGGTGCGGGTCATGCGGGTCACGGCGATCGCGAGTCTGACGCCGCTCGAGGAACTGGACGCCGATCCCTTCCTGGTGGACTCGCGCAGTCAGCACGCGATGTGCGCGCGGTGGGCGGCGGAGCGCGGATACGTCGTCGGCCGGGAACTGCTGGTGCGCGGAGTGCGCGCCGACCACTGCGTGCTGTGGGACGGCGTCCGGCCGGGGGCCGACCTGTTCGTCGCGCCGAGCCGCCGGGTGCTGGAGAGCGCGCTGTCCTCCGTCGAGGAGTTCTCCGCGGAGTGCGCGCGTCGCGGGGTGCGGGTGGAGACGGTCGGCAGCGCCGAGCCCGCCTACGACGCGCAGATGAAGGCCCGCGTGCACCGCAGGCTGTCGATGCCGACGGCCGGCTACGACGGACGCTGACCCCGACCGCGCCCCCGACGGCGGTATGACAGGGTGGACGACGCCCCCCGACGGGCGTGGGGCCGGAACGCGAGGTGTACGGGGCGTGCGTGGGGTGCGGTGGCGGCGGGCCTTCAGCCAGGCCGGGCGCAGCGTCGCGGTGTGGGGCGTGTCCACGCTGACGATGCTGGTGCTGGCCGGGATACTGCCGGACTTCCGGCTGCAGTCCGCCGACGGCGACAGCTCCACCACCATCGCGGTGACCGCGGCCGTCGGCGCCGGGGTGTTCGGCGTGCTGTCGGCCCTGGTCTGGCCGCTGCTGGTCCGTCTGCTGCTGCTGGTGCCGGCGCTCGTGCTGGGACTGCTCGTGTTCTTCCTCAACGGCTCGCTGCTGTTGCTCGCCCTGCGGCTGAACCCGTCGGGGCAGAGCGAGGCGGCGCCCGAGACGGCCGTCATCGTCGCCGCCGTGATGTCCGCCGTGGCCTCCGCGACCGGTGGCGCCCTGGCCGTCCGCGACGACGACGCCTACCGCCGCCGTCTGTACCGGCTGGCCGACCGCCGCCGAAGAGGCGGTCCCGCCTGTCCCGGCACGCCCGGCACCGTCTTCCTCCAGCTCGACGGCGTCGGCCACGACGTGCTGGAGACGGCCGTGCGCAAGGGGCTGATGCCGACCGTCGCCCGATGGCTGGGCAGCGACCCCGGACCGGGCGGCGCCCCGGACGCCGACCACGGCGCCACCCACCGGCTGACCCCTTGGCGCACCGACTGGTCCAGCCAGACCGGTGCGAGCCAACTGGGCATCCTGCACGGCAGCAACCACGACGTGCCCGCCTTCCGCTGGTACGAGAAGGACACCGGGGAGGTGATGGTCTGCAACCGCCCCACCAGCGCCGCCGAACTCCAGCGCCGTGCGGTCGAACGCACCGGTGACGGCGGCCTGCTGTCCGCCGACGGCGCCAGCCGCGGCAACCTCTTCGGCGGCGGGGCCGACGAGCAGGCGCTCGTGCTGTCCATCGCCGCGCGCCGGCGCAGCCGGGAGACCCGGTCGCGGGACGGCTACTTCACGTACTTCTCCGACCCGGCCAACGCGGTGCGCACGGCCCTGTCGTTCGTCGCCGAGGTCGTCCGCGAGATCGCCCAGTCCACCCGCGCCCGCCTGCGCAAGGAGCGCCCGCGGGTGGGACGCGGCGGCCTCTATCCGCTCGTGCGCGCCTTCGCGACCGTCGTCGAACGCGACGTCGTGGTCGCGGCCGTGACGGGCGACATGCTGGTCGGCCGCACCGCCGTCTACGCCGACCTGGTGGCCTACGACGAGGTCGCGCACCACTCCGGCCCGCTGGGCCGTGACACCGAGCAGGTCCTCGGCCGGCTCGACCGGGCGCTCGCGCTGATCGAGAGCGTCGCCGAACACGCCCCGCGCCCCTACCGGATCGTCGTGCTGTCCGACCACGGCCAGAGCCCGGGCGAAACGTTCCACGCCCGCTACGGCCTCACCCTCGGCAACCTGGTCCGGGCCGGCTGCGGGCTGCCGGTGCCGCGCAGGGCCGAGCGCACCCACAGCGGCGCCGAGGCCCGAGCGGCCGTCCGCGCGGCGCTGCGCCGGCCCGTGGAGGAGGGCGGCCGACGGCACCGCCCGGCCGACCGCCGCTCGGAGCCGATCGTGCTCGCCTCGGGCAACCTCGGCCTCGTCTCCTTCCCGGACGTGCCGCACCGGATGAGCAAGGAGGAGATCGACGCCCGCCACCCCGCGCTGCTGTCGACGCTCGCCAACCACCCCGGCGTCGGCTTCCTCCTGGTGCGCAGCGAGCGGCACGGCGGGGTCGTCCTCGGCGCGTACGGCGCGGAGATACCCCTCGACCGGCTCGACGACGACCCGGGCCCGCTGGCCGCCTTCGGGCCGGGCGCGGCCGACGCCGTGCGCCGCACCCACTCCTTCCCGCACACCGCCGACATCATGGTCAACTCCTTCCACGACCCGGCCGACGGCGAGGTCCTCGCCTTTGAGGAGCAGATCGGCTCCCACGGCGGCCTCGGCGGCGCCCAGGCCCGGCCGTTCCTCCTCTCCCCGCTCACCCTGTCCGCGCCGGACGACGCCGGCGCGGAGCCGGTCGGAGCGGAGCACGTGCACCGCGTGCTGCGGCGCTGGCTGCGCGAGTCCAACGGACCCGAGGTGCCGCTGGAGACCGCGCCGCAGGAGCACGTCGCCTGACAGCCGGCCGCGCCCGCGGCTCCCGCCGCCGCGGCCCCGCCCGGGCCCCGACCCGCACCCGGAACCTCACGGATCCCGCAGGGACGCCGGCCGCGCCCGCGGCTCCCGCCGCCGTGGCCCCGCCCGTGCCTCGACCCGCATCAGGAACCTCACGGATCCCGCAGGGACGCCGGCTGCCGTCCACGGCTCGGGAGCCGGTGTTCCGGGTGCGGTGAGCGAGAGTGTGATCGGATGGGGGGACGGAAAACCCGTCCCCCGACGGGAAACCCACGCGAAAGGAAGAACCGTGGCCACCACGCGCTCCGCACACACCGTCTGGGAAGGCAACCTGATCGAGGGCAACGGGGTCGTCACCTTCGACTCCTCGGGCGCCATCGACCAGCAGCCCGTGACGTGGGCCGCCCGCACCCAGGAGGCGAACGGCAAGACCAGCCCCGAGGAACTGATCGCGGCCGCCCACTCCAGCTGCTTCTCCATGGCCTTCTCGCACGCCCTGGCCGGCGCCGGCACCCCGCCCGCCAAGCTGGTCACCTCGGCCGACGTCACCTTCCAGCCGGGCGAGGGCATCACCGGCATCCACCTGACCGTCGAGGGCACCGTCCCCGGCCTCGACGAGGAGGCCTTCCTCGCCGCCGCCGAACAGGCCAAGGTCAACTGCCCCGTCAGCCAGGCCCTCAAGGCCGTCCCGATCACTCTCTCGGCCAAGCTCGCCTGAGCGAACCCGCCACCGCACCGCCGACCGCGCCCGCACCGGCGGCCCCGCGAAGCGCCCGCGGCGGACGATCCGCCTACGGCGTGCCCGCGGGGCGGACGATCCGCCTAACGGCGCGCCCGCGGCGGTGCGGCCGGCGCTCGTCGGTCCCCGGGCAGCATTCGGCGACGCCGACCGGAGACGACCGGGGACGGACCGGACCGGCACCTGCGGGTCGGCGACCCGCGTCGGTCCGGACGCCCACCGCCGCCGGCCGGGCCGGGACAGGGCGAGGGCCGGACCAGGCCGCTGGATCACACCAGGCCGCTGAGACCCCTGATCGCCTGCCCGGCGGAACCGGCGAACACCACGCGTCCCTAACGGAACCGACTGCCCGTCAGGGTGGCGGCCGCGGGGCGGCCGCACTTGGACGCACACCCCGCCGGGCGCCCGTACCTCCACCCGGTCCAGGACGAGGGTGCCCGCCTGGCAGTCGACGACACCGGCGTCGGCGTCGCGGCCGATGAGCACGAGACCTCGCACCACGACCGACCCGAGGGCGTCGAGCACCGGGCCCCGCGGCCGGGTCGCCACCACCGAGCCGGGCTCGCCGAGCGCGACCAGCTCGACCTCGTCGCGGACGGTGAGCTGTTCCTCGTAGGGGCCCGGAGCGATCTCCACCCGCGCCGCCCTGCCCCGCGCCGCCCTGCCCCGCGCCGCCCTGCCCCGCGCCGCCCTGCCCCGCGGGGCAGGGCGGACCCGGTGTCGGGATGGGCGCCGCGAACCCCGTGCGGCGACACGACGTACCTCTTGACCCTGCCCGCTTCCCCCGCCGCACCGACCGTGAAGAACCGTCCACTCAAGGTCACCGATGCCAAGGAGCGGATCACACGACGGGTGGGTCGTGCACGGCCCGCACCCGCCCGCCGACCGGCCACCCGGTCTGCCCCTGGAGAGTCGGTCCGGGACAGGGGAGACGTTCAGAGGCCGGCGCGGACGTCGCGCAGGATCTTCTTGGTGTGCAGCGCGGACGCGGCGTGCGTCGTCATGTGGTCGAGGACCTCCAGATGCGCGGAGACCTCCTTGCGGTCGTCGAGATACAGCGCGCCCGTCAGATACTCGGTGACGACCATGTCGGGCAGCTCGGGCTCCGCGAAACGGAACAGCGAGAACGGCGCGGACGTCCCCGGATGCGGGCCGGCCGCGAACTCGGAGATCTGCAGAGTGACCCGGTCGCGCTCGGCGAACTCCATCAGCTTGTCGATCTGTTCGGACATCACGGCGACGTCCACGCTCACCGGCCGGCGCAGCACCGTCTCGTCCATCACCACCCACAGGTGAGGCGGGTCCTCGCCCTCCAGCAGTCGCTGACGCGCCATGCGCAGCGACACGTGCCGCTCGATCGCCTGCGGGGTCGTCCGCCCGACGGTGCCCGCCTCCAGCACGGCCCGCGCGTAGTCCTCCGTCTGGAGCAGCCCGGGCACGAAGTGCGGCTCGTACGAACGGATCAGCCGGGCCGCGCCCTCCAGGCTCACATAGAGGCTGAACCACTCCGGCAGCACGTCGTGATAGCGCTGCCACCAGCCGGGCCGGTTCGCCTCCTCGGTGAGTGAGACGAACGCCTCGGTCTCGGCCTCGGGGACGCCGTACGCCTCCAGCAGCACCTGCACATAGGGGATCTTGAGCGCGACGTCGGCCGTCTCCATGCGCCGCACCGTCGCCGGGGCCACGCGCAGGGCGCGGGCCGCCTCCTCACGGCTGAGGCCGGCCGCCTCACGCAGCTCCTGCAGTCGCCTGCCGAGCACCACCTGGCCCACCGTGGGTGCGGGCCGCCGTTCACTCACGCCACGTCTCCCCTACACGTTCGGGCACACGGGCCAGTGTGTCACGTTCCGGCGTCCGACTCACGGGAACGGAGCCGTCCATTCCTCGCGGACTCCGCCTGCCGGCACGTCAACCGGACGACATGTGGAGGTATTTGACAGTCGCGGGGTCGGCCGGGAGGAACGTCTCGACGGCCAGCTCGGCGACGGTCACGTCCATGGGGGTGTTGAAGGTGGACACGGACGAGATGAAGGAGAGGATCCGCCCCTCGTGCTCGATCCGCATCGGCAACGCGAAGTACGGAACGGGCTCCGAAGGAACGTCCGCAGCGGCGCTCTCGGCCACGGGGTAGGCGGCGACCTCGTCGTACAGCTCCCGCAGCGGCGCCGAACGGTACAGCGCGATCTGGCGTTCCATCTGCGCCAGCAGGTGGCCGCGCCACTCGCGCAGGTTGCGGATGCGCGGTGCGAGACCCTGCGGGTGCAGGGTGAGGCGCATCGCGTTGAGCGGCGGCGTGAGCAGGGCCTCCGGCACGCCCTCCAGCAGCATCATGACGCCCCGGTTGGCCGCCACCACGTCGTACCGCGCGTCCATCACCAGCGCCGGATACGGCTCGTAGCCCCGGATCAGCCGCTCCAGGCCCGTGCGCACCACGTCCAGTGCGGCGTCGTCCAACGGGGTCTGCGGGTAGCGCGGGGCGTAACCGGCGGCCAGGAGCAGGGCGTTGCGCTCCCGCACGGGCACGTCCAGCCGTGCGGCCAGTCGTAACACCATCTCCTCGCTCGGCCGGGACCGGCCCGTCTCGACGAAGCTGATGTGCCGGGCCGAGGAATCGGCGCTCAGCGCCAGCTCCAGCTGGCTCATCCGCCGGCGCTCCCGCCAGGCCCGCAGCAGCGGACCGACACCCCGCTCGGCGGCAGCGGCGGCGGGGACGGAGGCGGAGGCGGGAACGAGGGGAGACGCGGGGGAGGCGGGGGGCGCGGCGGAGGCGGACGGTGCGGAGGCGGGGGCGGCAGGAGCAGCGTTCGTACCGGTCGCGGCAGTGGTCATGGAGAAGACCGTAGTTGAGGAGCACAGGCCTGGACGAGTGGCGGCCGACGATCGGGCGGTCGGAGCCGGTCCATCGCGGGCCCCGTCGCCCACTGACCCGGGCAGCTCCCTGACCAGGGCCGGAACGGTGTTCCTGTGGCACGCTGGACAGGTACGCGACACCCAGGAAGGGAGCCGGGCATGGCCGTGGAACCGCTGTCGAGCAAGGAGATCGAGGAGCTGCTGGCCGAGCTGCCCGGCTGGTCCCTGGACGGCGACCGTCTCACCCGCTCGTACCGGCTCGGCTCCCACTTCGCCGCGACGGCCCTGGTCGTCCATGTCGCACGGATCCAGGAGGAGCTCGACCACCATTCCGAGCTCACCCTCGGCTACGACACGGTGTCCCTCGCCGTGCACACCCACAGCGCGGGGGGTGCCGTCACCCGTCTCGACGTGGACCTCGCCCGCCGGGTGGAGGAGGCGGCCTCCGCGCACGGGGCGCGCTGACCGCCTTCCGTCCGGTGCGCGCAAGGCGAGAAACAAGGGCCAAGAACCAACAACAGGAAACAACAGGAAACAACAGGAAACGGCGGGGCCACCACCCGGAATCAACAGGAAACGGTGGGGCCGGACGGCGGCCGGGGGACGGGGAGCGCGCGTGCTGGACTACGACAAGGAAGCCGAGCGCTACGACGTCTCGCGCGGCGGAGAGCCCCGGGCCGAGGCCGCCGCCGAGGGCGTCCTCAGCCTCGTTCCGGCGCGGGCGCGCAGTCTGCTGGACGTCGCCTGCGGCACCGGCATCGTGACCCGGCGGCTCGCGGCCGGACGGGCGGGGCTCCGGGTGACGGGCGTGGACCGGGCCCCGGTCATGGCCGGGCACGCGGCCGCCCGGCTGCCCGGCGCCGTCGTCCTCGCCGACGGACGCCGACTTCCCTTCCGGAGCGGCGAGTTCGACGCCGTGAGCAGCGTGTGGCTGCTCCACCTGGTCGAGGATCCCGCGGACGCGCGGAGGATCGTCGCCGAGTGCGCGCGAGTGCTGCGGCCCGGCGGGACGTACGTCACCACGGTCGACAAGGGCGCCTCGCACAACGTCGGCAGCGACATCGATGTCGTGCTGGCCGCACGTCCGCCCCGTCCCGCCTCCGACACCGCCGAGGTCGTGGAGTCGTACGCTCTCGGATGCGGTCTGCTCCCGGCAGGGGAGGCCCGGTTCGCCGGCCGGGGGCAGGGCCGCAGCCCACGCCGGGCCATCGCCGACCTGCGACGCGGCTGGTTCGTCACCCTGCCGCCCGGTCACCCGCTCGCCGACGACTTCGCCGACCGCCTGGCCGCCCTGCCCGACCAGGACCGGCCCCGCCCGGACCCGGTGTTCACGCTCAGGGCGTTTCGGAAATCGCTTCCCGGGGTGTTTCCGGATGGCTGGCCTCGGCAGGAGCAACGCGGTGCGTAACCGGTTTCGCAACCGGACCCGCGGTGTTCCCGCTCAGGGCGTTTCGGTAGCCGCATCCCGGGTGTTTCCGGCCGCGGGGCTTCGGCAGGAGCAACGCGGTGCGTAACCGGTTTCGCAACCGGACCCGCGATGTTCACGCTCAGGGCGCTTCAGTAACCGCTTCCCGGGGTGTTTCCGGACGGGTGAAGTCCATGATCCAGTTGGTCAGCCAGGTCTCGCCGCCGTCCGACGAGAAGGCCTGCTCCCAGCGGGCGGACGTGTCCGAGACGCCGGACCAGATGTACCGGGCCCGGATGTCCTTTCCGTCGTGGACGTCGTCGCCGTAGAACTCACCGCGGCGGGGACGGTTCTCACCCGAGCCGCCCCGGCCGGCGCTTCCCTCGACGTCGTCGAAACCGCCGATCACCGGGGGGTAGAGGCGGCCGCTGCGGCTGGACGACCAGTTCAGCGACCACTGGCCGCTCTCCCGGTCGAAGAGTCGCAGCGTCAGCCCCTTCGCCCCGAGGTGCGGCATGTCGATCTCGTCGATGTTCGCGGCCCCGTCGAACAGCGGCCGACAACTGCTCGTGGACCCGAACTCGTCCCACGTGCTGTTCGGGTCGAGGAAGTCGGTGCGCCGACGGTGGCGCACCTCCCACTCGCCGTGGAGGAAGTCGAAGTCGTGCGGGCTGCTCATGAGCGGTCCCCCGTGGTTCCCTCGGCCAGGGAGTCGGCCACGTAGGCGTCGAGGCGGGCGTCGAGGTCCCGGGTGTCCGACGTCTCGCGAGCGAGCAGGTGCCGCACCCACGCGTCCCGTTCGTGCAGGATCGGCGGCAGTTCCCAGACGCAGCCGATCCACGGCCGCTCGGTGCGCACGAAGTGGGCGGGGTCGTGGTCGGGGCAGCCGAGCACCGGCTGGCCCGCGGCGGCGCCCCGGAAGTGCAGGACGTTGTCCCACACCCAGCTGTACGCGTTGAGATAGGCGCCGTCGTCGCCACCGCGGTGCAGGACGACGAACGTGGCCGGCGGCGTCCCGTCCGGCTCGGGCAGCAGTTCGGGGAGGATCGCGTAGGCCGCCTCCTCGACCTCGGGCGCGATGCCCGCCGGGTCGGCGGTGACGTGGTAGCGCTTGATCCTGCGCCCCGCCACCTCGATCGGGGCAGGCGCGGTCAGCAGCTTCTCGGCGAAGGCCACCAGAGGCTCGGAGGGCGCGGAGGACACGGAGGGCGCGGTCGGGGCGGCGGAGGCGGTGGACGCGGGGGGCGCGATTCCGCCGGGGGGCGGGGCCGAAGAGGCGGAGAAGGTCATGAGCGGGACGGTAGAGCCGCTTCACTGACATCCTGTGTCAGTGAAGTCCAGCCGTCTCGTCTCGATCCTGTTGCTGCTCCAGACCCGGGGGCGTCTGACCGCCGCGCAGCTCGCCGAGGAGCTGGAGGTGTCGGTGCGCACGGTCTACCGGGACGTCGAGGCGCTGGCCGCGGCGGGCGTGCCGCTGTACGGCGACGCGGGTCACGCGGGCGGCTACCGGCTGCTCGACGGGTACCGGACCCGTTTGACGGGACTGACCGCCGACGAGGCGGAGGCCCTCTTCCTGGCCGGCGCTCCCGGCGCCGCCGCCCAGCTGGGCCTCGGGTCGGTGCTGGCCGCCGCCCAGCTCAAGGTCCGTGCGGCGCTCCCGGCGGAGCTGCGGGCGCACGCCGACCGGGTCAGCGGTCGGTTCCATCTGGACGCGCCCGGCTGGTACACGGAGGCGGGCGCGCACGAGGCGCCGTATCTGACGGCGGTCGCCGACGCGGTCTGGAACAACAGGGTCCTGCACGTCGTCTATCGCCGGTGGCGGGAGCCCACCGACGTCGAGCGCCGTCTCGAACCCTACGGTCTGGTTCTCAAGGCGGGCCGCTGGTACGTGGTGGCCGGCCCGGGACCGCGCACCTTCCGCATCGACCAGATTCTCGAACTCACAATCACGGAAGCGGAGTTCGAGCGCCCCGCCGACTTCGACCTGGCCGCGCACTGGACGGAGTACCAGCGCGGATTCCATGAGCGGCTGTACCGGGACAAGGGGGAGGCGGTGGTGCGGCTCGCGCCGGGAGCGGCGCTCGCCCGGGCGAGAAGGCTGAACGAGGAGGTGACGGCGGACGGTTGGACGACGGTCGCGGTACCGATCGAGTCCGTCGAGCACGCTCACGCCGAGTTCCTGCGCCTGGGCGCGGACGTCGAGGTGCTCCAGCCGCCCGAACTGCGGGCGCGGATCGCGCGTACGGTGACCGAACTGGCCGCCAGGTACGGTACCCGCGGCACCTGAGCCGCTTCCGGGCCGCCGGTCCGGCACGCCCCGGCGCCCGGGCCGCCGGTCCGCACCGCCTGACACAGGCGGGACCAGGCCCGCCCGACCTCCCCGCCCGACCTCCCCCGTCGGCACCCTTCCCCGTCGGCCCCTCCCCGTCGGTCCCTCTCCGTCGGTCCCCGCCGACCTCCCCCGTCGGTCCCTCCCCGTCGGGCCCCTCCCGACCTTCCCCGTCGACCTCTCCCATCGGCCCCGCCCGACCTTCGCCGTCGCCCCCTCTCCGTCGCCCCCTCTCCGTAGGCCCCGGCCCGTCGGGGCCGAACCGGGGCGTCAGGTCGGCTTCTGCCGGCTTCAGAGCACCGTGCAGCTCTGATCGCCGAATGTGAACGTGGTCGGTTTCGCGTTGGACGCCGACCAGTTGCCGGTGAAGCCGAAGCCGACCGACGATCCGGCCGCCACGTTGCCGTTCCAGCCGATGTTCTTCGCCGTCACCACCGGACCCGACTGGCTGTAGTCGGCGTTCCAGAGCTGGGAGACCGTCTGCCCGTTCGGGAAGGCCCAGTGGAGACTCCAGCCGGACCACGCGCTCGTACCGGTGTTGGCGAGCTTGACGTCCGCCTGGAAGCCGCCCGACCACTGGTTGGTGATCGTGTACGTCACCGCGCAGGCGCCCGTCGGAGTGGGCGGCGTGGGGTCCGTGCCTCCACCGTCGCCACCGCCCCCGCCGCTGGTGTCGGAGGTGTCGCCGTAGACGACGCCCCGGCCGTTGGTCGACACGTACACCCGCCCGTACACCCTCGGATCGCCCGTGATGGCCCCGCCCGTCCAACCCCACTGGTGGGCGTCGTCGTTGACGCGGGTCCAGGTCGCTCCCTTGTCCGTCGAGCGGAAGATGCCGCGGACGCCGGCGATCTTCGCGCTGGTGTACAGGGTCTGGTAGGACGCTCCTGGCGCCGCCTTGCCGAAGCCGATCGTGTCCGCCTGCTCGACGTTCGACAGCTTGGTGAAGGTCGCGCCGACGTCGGTGGAGTGCCAGAGCCCGTACGCGCCGTCGCTCGCCCCGCCGGCCAGCCAGACGTCGCCCCGGACGCCGGGCAGTGCCTTGAAGCGCACGGTGTCGCCGCTGGGCAGGCCGGTCGCCGCGGATCGGGTGAAGGTCGCGCCGCCGTCCGAACTCACGTAGAGCGCACCGGACTTGAAGCCGTAGAAGACCTTGGGGTCGACTCGGTCCGATTCGACGACCGCGCCGGCGGGGATCCCGCTCGCGGTCTGCCAGGACGTGCCGAAACCGGTGGTGTACTGCACCGCGGCGCCCGCCGGGCTCCAGACGAACCGGCTGCCGTCCGCCGCCGCGGCGACCGTCCCGCCGCCGCTGACGCCCGCGGGGTCCGTGCCCGCGAACCAGTTGGCGCCGTTGTCCGTGGAGAACGCCACGTGCGGCCCCGCGTCGAGGTCGCCGACCCGCACCACCGTGTCCGGGTTCTTCTCGGCGAAGTCCAGACTCGTCGTCGTCGTGAAGTTCGGTGAGGTGAACATCATCGAGGGGGTCTTCGTCAGGTCCGTGTGGCGGAAGCCGCCGACGTCGCCGAGCGCGCTGAGCAGCGGGGCGCCGGACGGGGGAGAGGCGAGGTCGTTGACCGCCGTCTCCTCCAGCCCCTGCACCATCGGCTTGATGGCGATCTGCCCTCCGCTGTCCCAGTTCGCGAGGTTCTCCGTACCGTAGATCGTCGCGCCCGTCCCGTACATCATCCGGTTGGAGTCGAACGGGTCGATCTCCAACGCCTCGGTCATCCACCCGAGCTTCGGGCTCTGCTCCGGCGGCGACGGGTTCGCTCCCCAGGACAGCCACGGCGCCGAGGAGACGTCCATCGTGTACCGGTTGGCCCGGTTGGGGTACGACGTGTAGTCCCACGCCTTGGTCCAGGAGCCGCCGCTGTCCGTCGAGCGGAAGATCTGCGTGTCCGGCCACCAGGAGCTGTACGCGGTGGCCATGATGGTGCCGGGTCTGCGGCGGTCGACGGTCAGCCCGCTGAAGCCGTAGTAGGTGTCGGCCTCCGCGACCGGGCTGATGTCGGTCCAGGTCCCGGTGGTCGTCGCGTACCGCCACAGCCGGCCCTTGCCGCCGTCGTACGGTCCGCCCGTGTCGCTGTACGCGAGGTAGAGATAGCCGTTGACGGCGTCCAGCACCGCCTTGTGCGCCAGGTATCCCGTCGGCTGTCCCGCCAGCCGCGTCCAGGTCGCGCCCGCGTCCGTCGAGCGGTACACGGCGTTGTCCTTGTCCGCCACGCCGACGTAGACCGTCTTCGTCGCGGTGCCGGACGTCCCCGTGGACTCGTCGAAGGTGACCCAGACGACGCCCTGGTTGTCGGAGGCGTACCCGCTCGCGTCGGTCGGATCCTGCCGGTAGTTGCCGACGTTGGGGAAGTTCGTCACCTGCGACCAGGTCACGCCCGAGTCGGTCGAGCGCCACAGGCCCTTGCCGCTCGGCGCGCCCAGGTACAGCACGCTGTTCTTGTGGGGGTCGACCGCGAGCCGCTCGCCCATGCCCCGGCCGGGCATGTTGCCGCCCAGCTTGAAGGGGAGGTCGGTCCTGTGCCAGCTGGCGCCCCGGTCGGCGGAGCGCAGCACGGCGCCGTTCCCGGGGTCCCAGCTGTTGGTGTAGGTGCCGACGGCCGCGTACACCTTGTTCGGGTCGACGGAGTCGGAGGCCAGGCTCACCACGCCGGTGTGCCCCCAGTCGGTCCAGCCGACCGAGTCCAGCAGCGGGGTCCAGGTCCTGCTCGACTCCTGCCAGCGGTACGCTCCGCCGATGTCGGTGCGGGCGTAGGCGAGGTTCTTCTCCTTGCGGTTGAAGACGATGCCCGGAACGAAGCCGCCGCCGTCGATCCGGGCGTTCTTCCAGGTGTACGACTCGGCGGCGAGCGTGGCCTTGGGGCTGTCCGACGCGAGCGCGGGCGGGCTGCCCGCGATCAGGCCGGCGGCGAGCGCCAGCACGGCCGTGAGGATGCGGGTTCTTCGCACGGTGGGGGTCCTTCCTCGCGGAGCCATGGGTGCGGGGGGATGGTGGTGCCGGGGGCGGGACGTGCGATGGCCGGGCGGCCCCCTGTGCGGGTGGGGGCCGCCCGGCCAGGACCCCGTCGTCCGGTGACGGGGCCACGTACGCGAAGCCTTCGAGCGGTTCCGCGGAGCGGGCGGCGTCACCCCGTGTCCCGGAGCGCCCGAAGGGCGACCAGGGACGCGGGGAGCCGCACGACCGGCCACGTCCGGCCGGCGGACGGACGCCGTCCGACCCGCGGAGCGCTCAGCGGGGTTTATTCGAGAAGCTCCGCGTACGAGCCCATGGCCAGGGCGATGTCCGCCTGGGCCCAGAAGCGGTGGTACGTGAACACGGGCGCGGCGCCGCCCGCGAGGTAGCTCTGGATCTTCGACCAGGCCGGGTCGTTCTTGTAGAAGGAGCGCAACGAGGCGAAGGTCGAGGAGGAGTTGACCGTGTCGCCGTTCGGCATCTTGCCGTTGAAGGTGCTCGGGACGTACACGGGGTCGTCGAAGCGGTTGTAGTCGGCGCGGGTCTCCGGGACCGCGATGCCCAGGGCGTCCTGGTTGTTGGCCCACATCCCGTCCAGCAGCGCCTTCGCCGTCGTCTTGGCCTTCGTGTCACCGGACTTGGCGGCGTAGTACGTCAGGGTCTTGGCGTACGCGGCGGCCACACCGACGTCGTTGGTGTAGTCGGCGACGGTGACGTGCAGGCCGGTGTTGGCGCCCGGACTCGACGCGTTCCAGGTGTCGGGCTGGCCCGACCACTGGAGGGTGGAGGGGATCAGGAAGGTGCCGTCCGGGTTGATGGTGGTCTTGGACAGCGCCCAGTCGACCCACTTGTCGAGGACCGCCTTGGCGCTCGCGTTCCCCGTCTGCTGGTAGTACTCGGCGACCCGCTCCATCGACCACGCCTGGAAGCCGAACCACTGGTTGGACGGCGGGTCGTGGTAGACGGGCTGCTGGTCGTAGTACATGCCGTAGAAGGTCGAGGTGCCGGCCGGGGGAGTCGCGTAGCGGCCCGCCCAGCTGTTCGTCGCCCCGCCGGCGATGGCGCCCTCGCTGGACTGCAGCCAGCGGTAGAACTCCAGTTGCCGGGTCAGCGATTTCGACCAGTCGGCCTGTCCTGTCGCCGACTTGGGCTTCAGGTCGGCGTAACTGCTGAGCGCGTAGGCGGCCAGGGGGTTCTGGTAGCCGCCGTGGGTGTGACTGGATCCGATGCGCCAGGCCCAGCCGGCGCTGGTGTCCGTGGCGCCGCCCCAGGCGTAGTACCAGGACAGCAGGTAGTGCGAGGCGTCCTTGCCGGTGCCGGCCGGGCAGGCGGTCGGCCCGACGCAGTTGCCGATCTTCTTGAAGTACTTGTCGTACATGGCGTAGCGCAGGTAGTCGCCCATCTTCGCGGCCTTGCCGACGGCCGCGGAGACGTCACCGCCCTTGCCCTGCGCCTTGGCCCAGACGTCCGCCCAGTACGCGGCCTGGACGACCCGTGCGTCCGCGTCGGGGGCGTCGGTGTACTTCCACTGCTTGGCGTAGGAGGAGTCGCCGGTGAACAGGTCCAGGTAACCGTTTGTGCCGCCGTACTTGAAGGCGTCGCAGGTCGGTTGCGGAACCGTTTCCCACACCGATTCCTGCGCACCGCGCTGGAAGGTGTTGATGTAGGAGGGACCGGTGTCCGTCGGGCCGGCCTCGCACTTGCCGGGCGCGTTGCCGTAGCCGTACGTGTTGTCGACGTCCTGCAGCCAGTGCATGCCGTAGACGTCGTCCGTGCCGTACGCGGACTTCAGCTCACCGGCTATCGGGTCCGTACCCACGGACGCCCCGGTGTCCAGCTTCGCCGGATACTCGTTCGGCGTGTCCAGCTCGGGCGCGTACGTGGCCGGCTTGGACGCGTTGTAGAAGGAGTTGGTCGGCTGGTCGGCGTGGGTGGGGATCATGTACTTCTCCATGATGTCCCAGGCGCCGTTGAACTTGGTCCAGTCGCCGGTGATCTTCCCGTACATGGCCTGCAGCCAGAGGAGGTAGCTGTACGCCTCCGACGTCGTCTCGTGGCCCTGGTCCGGGGCCTCGACGATCAGCGTCTCGACCGAGTGGTACGGGATGCCCTCGGGGGAGAAGTAACCGTTTGCCGGGTTGGTGATCTTTCCGTAGAGATCGAGGAACCGTGCGTCGTACGCCTTGGCGCCCGGAATCTCGGTGGCCGTGACCGAGGCCTTGGCGTGCCCGGTGGCCGTCGACTCGAAGGTCGCCGCGCCCGTGCCGGAGGCGTTGGCGGTGATGGTCACGGTCTGCGCCGTGCTCCAGTTCGACGGCGTGAAGGTGAGGCTCGCGCCGCCGGTCACCGTCAGTCCCGTGTTACCGGTCGTGCGGGCCGTCGTCACGGTCACGTTGGCCGAGGGCTGCGTCGACAGCTTCAGCGAGTAGGTGCCCGTCTTGCCCTGCTGGACGGCCAGTTGGTTCGTGGAGGCGACCACCGCGGGGCCCGAGGCGACCGTGATGCCGACCGGCGTCGACGACGCCGACGCGCCGAGGCTGTCGTACGCCTTGGCGACCAGGGAGTGGCTGCCCACGGACAACCCGGAGGCGGACAGCGTGTACGGAGCGCTTGTGTCCGTCCCGAGCAGGGTCGTGTCGTCGTAGAACTCGATCTTGCTGATCGTCGCGTTGTCGGCGGCCGCGGCGGTCGCCGCGAGCGGCACCGCGTCGCCCTGCGTGTAGACGGCGCCGGCTGTCGGGCTCGTCAGCACCGCTACCGGCGGCTGGTGTGCGCCGACGCAGGGGGCGCCGTTGACCGCGAAGCTCGCGGGAGCGGCGTTCGTGCCGCTGTAGGTGAACTGCGCACCCGTGCTGACGGCCGCCCCGGCGGCGATCGTCCCGTTGTACGAGGCGTTGTTCACGGTGATCTGCTGACCGGACTGCGCCCAGCTGCCGTTCCAGCCGTTCGACAGCTTCTGGTTGCCGGCGTAGGAGTACGTCAGGGTCCAGCCGCTGATCGGGTCGGCGCCGCGGTTGGTGAGGGTCAGATCCGCGGTGAATCCGGAGCCCCAGTCGTTGGTCTTGTAGTCCACGTTGCACTGAACTGCCGCAGCCTGCGCGGGAGTCGTGCTCGTGCTCAGCATGGCGAAGGGGAGGGCGAGGGCCGCCACGGCGGCGGTCCACAGGCGCCGCGCCCCGCGGCGTCTGCGTGAGGGATCCATGTGCTGGTCCTCCTTGCGGCTCGGAGAAGTGGGGGAGGAGCAACAAGCCTTGAACCAGTGGGAGCGCTCCCATAGTGGGGATGGGGGTGTACCCGGTCAAGATGCTTGAAGAGTCGAAAAGATTCGACGCGTCAAGTTGAGGGAAAGTCAGCGACCCCTCTGTTCTTTGCCAGCACTTGGCGCTAGCTTCGAAACACCAGTGGGAGCGGTTCCATTCAGTCGACGCGTCCGTCGCGACGCGCCTGAGCTGCAAGGAGTCGCTCATGCGACACCCCCCGCGTTCAGTGCTTTCCGCCGTCTTCGGCACGGTCGCCCTCGTCTCGGGCGCCCTGCTGCCGGTCGTCACGGCGCAGGGAGCAGCGTCCGTCTGCACGGTGGAGTACTCCGTCACCGGTCAGTGGGACGCCGGCTTCCAGGGCGCCGTGAAGATCACCAACAACGCGGCGGCCGTGGACGGTTGGAGTCTCGCCTTCGACTTCGCCAACGGTCAGAAGGTCACCCAGGGCTGGAGTGCCAAGTGGTCCCAGTCCGGCACGACCGTCACCGCGGTGAACGAGAGCTGGAACGGCTCTCTGGGTGCCGGCGCGAGCGTCAGCGCGGGTTTCGTCGCCTCCGAAGTGGGGGCGAACACCGTACCGACGACGTTCAGGCTCAACGGCACGATCTGTAACGTCGACTCCCAGCCCACACCCACACCGACCCCCACGCCCACACCCACACCGACCCCGACGTCCACACCCACACCGACCCCGACGCCCACCGCGCCTCCCTCGACCGATCCGCCGGGCACCGGTGGCAGACCGCCCGCGCTGCACGTGTCCGGGAACAAGCTCGTGGACGCCGACGGCAGGAACCGCCGCCTGCTCGGCGTGAACCGCTCCGGTGGCGAGTTCATGTGCGTACAGGGACGCGGCATCTGGGACGGCCCGGTCGACGACGCGGCCGTCCGGGCGATCGCGGACTGGAACGTGAACACCGTCCGCATCCCGCTCAACGAGGAGTGCTGGCTCGGCCTGTCGAACATCGGCTCCCCCTACCGGGGCGCGACCTACGTCGCCGCCGTCAAGGACCTGGTGGCGCGCGTCGAGGCGCACGGCATGACGCCCGTCGTCGAGCTGCACTGGACCTACGGGCAGTACACCGGCAACTCGGCGGGATGCGCTGACGTGCACGCCAGTTGCCAGAAGCCGATGCCGGACATGCAGTACTCGCCGTCGTTCTGGTCGTCGGTGGCCGACACCTTCAAGAACGACCAGGCCGTCGTGTTCGACCTGTTCAACGAGCCCTACCCGGACCGCGCCACCTCCACGACCACCCAGGCGTGGCAGTGCTGGCGGGACGGCGGGGCCTGCCCCGGCATCGCCTACCAGGTCGCCGGAATGCAGGATCTCGTCGACTCCGTACGGGCGACCGGAGCCAGGAACGTGATCCTGGCCGGCGGACTCGCCTACTCCAACGACCTCGGCCAGTGGCTGACGCACAAGCCCGACGACCCCACCGGCAATCTCGCCGCCGCCTATCACGTCTACAACTTCAACAGCTGCGCCGACGCCCGCTGCTGGAACTCGACGCTCGCCCCCGTGGCCGCCCAAGTGCCTCTCGTGGCGGGCGAGATCGGGGAGAACACCTGCTCGCACGGTTTCGTCGACCAGGTCATGAAGTGGTTCGACGACCACGGCCTGTCCTATCTGGGTTGGACGTGGAACACCTGGGACTGCTCGACGGGGCCGTCCCTGATCTCGGGCTACGACGGTACGCCCACGACGTACGGCACCGGCCTGCGCGACCATCTGCGCGCACTCCACGGCTAGGTGCACCGAACAGACACACCGAAGAAACGGACACTCCTCCCCGCAACCAAGAAGGAAACCCGCACTCATGAGCCGTAGCAGAACAGCGGTACTCGCCGCGCTGGCGCTGGTCGCCGGCGCCTCAGGGACGGCGCTCGCGGTCGTCCCGGGCGACACGGGCGTCGCCGCCATCCCGTGCAGCGTCGACTACAAGGTGCAGAACGACTGGGGCAGCGGCTTCACGGCCGCCGTCACAGTGACCAACAACTCGGCCGCCAAGTCGAGTTGGGCGGTGAAATGGACGTACGCCGGCAGCCAGAAGGTGACCAACGGCTGGAACGCGAAGGTCAGTCAGTCGGGCACGGCCGTCACCGCCGCCAACGAGACCTACAACGGGACGCTGGCGACCGGCGGTTCGGTCAGCTTCGGGTTCCAGGGCACCTACAGCGGCACCAACGCGGTCCCGGCCACGTTCACCCTGGACGGCGTGACCTGCAACGTCGACGGCGGAACCGGCGGACCCACCGACCCCGGTCCGACCGACCCGGGCCCCACCGACCCGGGCACCCCGTCCACCAAGGTCGACAACCCCTACGCCGGCGCCAAGGTGTACGTGAACCCGGAGTGGTCGGCGAAGGCCGCCGCCGAACCCGGCGGCTCCCGGGTCTCCAACCAGCCCACCGGCGTCTGGCTCGACCGCATCGCCGCCATCAACGGCGTGAACGGGGGCATGGGCCTGCGCGCCCACCTGGACGCGGCCCTGGCCCAGAAGGGCAGCGGCGAGGAAGTCGTCCAGCTGGTCGTCTACGACCTTCCCGGACGTGACTGCTCGGCCCTCGCCTCCAACGGTGAGCTCGGCCCGACGGAGATCGACAAGTACAAGACGCAGTTCATCGACCCGATCGCGGCCATCCTCGGTGACAGCAAGTACGCCTCGCTGCGGATCGTCACCACCGTCGAGATCGACTCGCTGCCCAACCTCGTCACCAACACCGGCAGCCGGGCCACCGCCACCCCGACCTGCGACACCATGAAGGCCAACGGCAACTACGTGAAGGGCGTCGGCTACGCGCTGAAGAAGCTCGGCGCGATCCCCAACGTCTACAACTACATCGACGCCGGTCACCACGGCTGGCTCGGCTGGGACGACAACTTCGCCCCCTCCGCCCAGCTCATGTACCAGGCCGCCACCTCCGAGGGCGCCACCGTCGACGACGTGCAGGGCTTCATCACCAACACGGCGAACTTCAGCGCCCTGAAGGAGAACAACTTCACCATCAACGACTCGGTGGCCGGCAAGTCGGTCCGCGAGTCCAAGTGGGTGGACTGGAACCGGTACGTCGACGAACTGTCGTACGCCCAGGCGTTCCGCAACCAGCTGGTGACGACGGGCTTCCGGTCGAACATCGGCATGCTGATCGACACGTCCCGCAACGGCTGGGGCGGTACCGCCCGGCCCACCGGCCCGGGCGCCACGACCAGCGTGGACACCTACGTCGACGGCGGCCGCTACGACCGCCGTCTCAACACCGGCAACTGGTGCAACCAGGCCGGCGCCGGCCTCGGCGAGCGCCCGAAGGCCGCACCGGCCGCCGGGATCGACGCGTACGTGTGGATGAAGCCGCCGGGTGAGTCCGACGGCTCCAGCTCCGCCATCGCCAACGACGAGGGCAAGGGCTTCGACCGGATGTGCGACCCGACGTACACGGGCAACCCGCGCAACAACAACAACCTGTCGGGCGCCCTGCCGAACGCCCCGCTGTCCGGGCACTGGTTCTCCGCCCAGTTCCAGCAGCTGATGCAGAACGCCTACCCGCCGCTGTAGGCCGATGCGCCGATCCGGGGCCGCGGACCCACGACGACGATCCGCGGCCCCGGGGCGTCGACGACGGCCCGCCCACGCGGTGAGGCGTCGACCTTCCGTGTCCGCCGTGAAGGGACGCCGTCGCGTGTCCGCGGTGCGGGGGCGGTGATCCGCCGGTGCGCTCGGTCCTCCCGGGCCTGCCCCGGCGGATTCGACCGCGGAGTCATCCCGAAGGGCGCTCCAAGTGATGGACTGCGAGACGCACTTGGGTGTGGGCGCTGCGTCAACCGGCCGGCGTGGACGTCAACACCGTCGTCGTACGGCCGATCGGCCAACCCAACTGACGGGCCGTCACGGCGCGTCGAGGGCGCCCCCGACCAGGGGCGCCCTCGACGTCGTGTGCGGAGCCGGCCCGCGGTGGGTGCTCAGGCGACGTCGAACGTGGCCGGGTCGGGGCCGATGCGCCGGTCCTCGTTCAGGGCGCTGATCGCCGCCAGGTCCTCCTCGTCCAGGCTGAAGTCGAAGACGTCGATGTTCTCCTGGATCCGCGACGGCGTCACGGACTTGGGGATGACGACGTTGCCGAGCTGGAGGTGCCAGCGCAGCACGACCTGGGCCGCGGTGCGCTGATGCTTGCGGGCGATGGCGACGATCGCCGGGACCTCCAGCAGCCCCTTGCCCTGACCGAGCGGGGACCAGGCCTCGGTGGCGATGCCGCGCGCCGCGTGGAACTCGCGGGAGGCCCGCTGCTGCAGGTGCGGGTGCAGCTCGATCTGGTTGACCGCCGGGACGACCGAGGTCTCGCCGATCAGCCGCTCCAGGTGGTCCGGCAGGAAGTTGGACACGCCGATCGCCCGCACGCGGCCGTCCGCGAGGAGCTTCTCGAACGCCTTGTACGTGTCGACGTACGTGTCACGGGCCGGGAGGGGCCAGTGGATGAGGTACAGGTCCACGTAGTCCAGGCCGAGCTTCGCCAGGGAGGTGTCGAACGCGCGGAGCGTCGAGTCGTATCCCTGGTCGCCGTTCCAGAGCTTGGTGGTGACGAAGATGTCCTTGCGGGGCACGCCGGAGGAGGCGATGGCCTTGCCGGTGCCCTCCTCGTTGCCGTAGATCGCCGCTGTGTCGATGCTGCGGTACCCGGCCTCCAGCGCGGTGGAGACCGCCTGCTCCGCCTCGTCGTCCGGCACCTGCCAGACACCGAAGCCCAGCTGGGGCATCTCCACGCCGTTGTTGAGGGTGATCTGGGGGACCTTGCTGCTCACGAGCTCTTGATCCTTCGGTTGTCCGTCAAAGGGGTACTCCCATCGTCAACGATCACGGCGGGCGTTGCATTCCTGCCCCCGCTGATCGGTTTCTCGGGAGCCTGTCGCAAACCCGTCCCGTGCTCGTCGGTAAACCGTTTCACCGCCTTCGGCGAGATCATGTGCGGTACAGGGCGTCGACTTCTTTTGCGTAAGCGTTTTCGATGGCCTTGCGCTTCAGTTTCAGCGACGGGGTGAGCAGCCCGTGCTCCTCCGTGAAGGGCTGGGCGAGGATGCGGAAGGTGCGGATCGACTCGGCCTGCGACACCAGCGTGTTCGCCGCCACGACCGCGCGGCGCACCTCCGCCTCCAGGTCGGGGTCGCGCACCAGCTCGGCGGGCGTCAGTTGCGGTTTGGCGCGCATCTGCAGCCAGTGCTCGACGGCCTCCTTGTCGAGAGTGACCAGCGCGGCCACGAACGGCCGGTCGTTGCCGACGACGATGCACTGGCTGACCAGCGGATGGTCGCGCACCCGCTCCTCCAGCAGCCCGGGCGAGACGCTCTTGCCGCCCGAGGTGACGAGGATCTCCTTCTTGCGGCCGGTGATGGTGAGGTAACCGTCTTCGTCGAGCGAGCCGAGGTCTCCGGTGGCCAGCCAGCCGTCGTGCAGGGTCTCGTCGGTGGCCTTGGGGTTGTTCAGGTAACCCTGGAAAACGTTCTCACCGCGCAGCCAGATCTCGCCGTCGTCCGCGATGTGCACGGTCATGCCGGGGATGGCCTGGCCGACGGTCCCGTAGCGGGTGCGCCCGGGCGGGTTGGCGGTCGCCGCCGCCGTCGTCTCGGTGAGGCCGTAGCCCTCGTAGATCAGCACGCCCGCGCCGGCGAAGAACAGGCCGAGTCTGCGGTCCATGCCCGAGCCGCCCGACATGGCGTGCCGCACACGGCCGCCCATGGCCGCGCGGACCTTGGAGTAGACGAGCTTGTCGAACAGCTGGTGCTGCATGCGCAGTCCGGCGGAGGGGCCGGGGCCGGTGCCCCATTCCTTCGCCTCCAGGGCCTCGGCGTAGTTCACCGCCACCTCGACGGCCTTCTCGAAGGGGCCGGCCCTGCCTTCCCGCTCCGCCTTGCGCCGGGCCGCGTTGAAGACCTTCTCGAAGATGTACGGCACGGCCAGGAAGAACGTCGGCCGGAAGGCGGCCAGGTCCGGCAGAAGGGCGGCCGCGTGCAGCTGGGGCTGGTGGCCGAAGCGGACCCTGCCGCGGATCGCGGCGATCTGCACCATCCGGCCGAAGACGTGGGCGAGCGGCAGGAACAGCAGGGTCGCCGCCTCGTCGCCCTTTCTGGAGTGGAACACCGGCTCCCACCGCTCGATGACGGTGTCCGCCTCGAACATGAAGTTGCCGTGCGTGATCACACAGCCCTTGGGCCGACCGGTCGTCCCGGAGGTGTAGATGATCGTCGCGGTGGAATCCGGGGTGACCGCTTCCCGGTGCCGGTGCACCACCTCGTCCTCGATGGCGGCGCCGGCGTCGTACAGCTCCTGCACGCAGCCGGAGTCCAGCTGCCACAGCTGCCGCAACTGCGGAAGTCGGTCGATGACGGTGGCGATCGTCATGGCGTGGTCCTCGTGCTCGACGACCGCGGCCGTGCATTCGGCGTCGTACAGCATCCAGAAGCACTGCTCGGCGGACGAGGTCGGATAGACCGGCACCACCTGCGCGCCGATGGTCCACAGGGCGAAGTCGAACAGGGTCCACTCGTAGCGGGTGCGGGAGACGATGGCGACGCGGTCGCCGAACCGGATGCCCTGGGCCAGCAGGCCCTTGGCCAGGGCGAGGACCTCGTCGCGGAACTCACCGGCGGTGACGTCGCGCCACTCGCCCCGCTCGTCCTTGCGGCCGAGGGCGATGTACCGCGGGTCCTCCTGGGCGTGCTGGAAGACGACGTCGGCCAGACCGCCCACCGGCGGCGCCAGCGCCAACGGAGGGTTGGTGAACTCGCGCAAACGCACCCCGCTTCTCATGGCCCCACAGCGCCGTGAAAGCTACCCCACCCGGCGACAGGGCGGGAGGGGGGCGGAAAGCGAACGATGCTCTCGTCCGCTCTCGTCCGCGCTGGTCAGCCCAGGAAAATGGGCGCACATGGGGAAGGGTCGGACACAAAGCTGACGGTTGAGTAAGTTTCGGTACCGTAATCTCCACCGAATCTGCCCGCACCGCTTACGCTGCCCGACCCTTCCGGGGGTCTGTCACGGTTCGCGCTGCCCGACCCTTCGGGGGTCTGTCACGGTTCGTGCCGTCCGACCCTTCCGGGGCGCTGTCACGGTCGTGCCGTCCGACCCCCCATCGTCGTCACCGCGGCGTTCCGTGACACGGCCGCCTTCCCGCCTACCTCGCCGGGCCGCTGGGGCGGCTGAAGGGCATCCAGCACGTCGAGACCACGCCGCTCCTGCGCAGGCTGAAGCAGCTGACGTATCAGTTCGGCGCCCGGGAGAAGGACCGGAGCGGTCAGCCGGCGCCGGTTTCTCGCCGGCCCTCCCTGCGGGCGGTGTCCGGTGCCGCCCGCCGCTGCAGTCGGTCGCCGCCCGTCAGGATCGCCGCCGCCAGCGCGTCGGCCGCGCCCTGGGCCGACGTCCGCCTACGGCCGTGCACCAGGACGAAGTCGACGCGCCCCAGCTCGGGCAGCCCCGCGCGTTCCGGGATCCGCACCAGACCCGGCGGGATCAGCCCCCGCGAGTGCGCCATCACGCCCAGCCCTGCCCGCGCCGCGGCGATGAGGCCGTTCAGGCTGCCGCTGGTGCAGACGATCCGCCAGTCCCGACCCTGCCGTTCCAGCGCCTCCAGGGCCAGGGCGCGGGTGATGCCCGGGGGCGGGAAGACGATCAGCGGGACCGGACGGCCGGCGTCCAGACGCAGCCGCTCGGCGCCGATCCACACCAGTTCGTCGTGCCACACCAGCTCGCCGCGCGGGTCCTCGGGGCGCCGCTTGGCCAGCACCAGGTCCAGTTTTCCGGCGCTCAGCTGTTCGTGCAGGGTGCCCGACAGCTCCACCGTCAGTTCCAGACCGACCTCGGGGTGGTCGTGACGGAAGCCTTCCAGGATCTCCGGCAACCGGGTCAGCACGAAGTCCTCCGAGGCGCCGAAGCGCAGTCGCCCGCGCAGCCGGGTGCCGGTGAAGAACGCCGTCGCCTGCTCGTGGACGTCCAGGATCCGGCGGGCGAAGCCGAGCATCGCCTCGCCGTCCTCCGTCAGCTCCACGGAGTGGGTGTCCCGGGTGAACAGCGTCCGGCCGGTCGCGTCCTCCAGCCGCCGCACGTGCTGGCTGACGGTGGACTGGCGCACTCCCAGCCGCCGCGCGGCCTGCGTGAAACTCAGCGTCTGCGCCACGGCGAGGAAGGTCCGCAGCTGGGAGGGGTCGTACACGCCTGCCACGCTACTCGGTCATCGCGATGCGTGATGACAGTGAGAACGGTATGGCGGATTCCCGATCACGGTGTCGTGCAGGACGATGGAGGCAGACCTTCCGGGCCCGGCGCCCGTCCATCGAAGCGCACGTGGAGCACCGTGAAACGCCTGCACTGGCCCCGTCGGATGCCGGTCGACCCCTACATCCTGCTGCTGCTCGGGACCGTCGGGCTCGCCGCGCTGTTCCCGGCGCGCGGCGGCGCCGCCGACGTGGCCTCCGGCGCCTCCACGGCCGCGATCGCCTTCCTCTTCTTCCTGTACGGGGCCCGCCTGTCCACCCGTGAGGCGATGGACGGGCTCAAGCACTGGCGACTCCACGTGACCGTCCTGGCCTGTACGTTCGTGGTCTTCCCGCTGCTCGGCCTGGCCGCGCGCGGCCTCGTCCCGGCCCTGCTCACCTCACCGCTCTACCAGGGGCTGCTCTTCCTCACCCTGGTCCCGTCGACGATCCAGTCGTCGATCGCCTTCACCTCCATCGCGCGCGGCAACGTGCCCGCCGCGATCTGTGCGGGGTCCTTCTCCTCGCTGGTCGGCATCGTCGTCACCCCGCTGCTCGCCGCGGCCGTGCTCGGCAGCAGTGGCGGCGGCTTCTCCGCGGACTCGCTCGTCGAGATCGTGCTGCAACTGCTGGTGCCGTTCGTCGCGGGGCAGTTGCTGCGCCGGTGGATCGGCGGATTCGTCACCCGGCACAAGAAGGTGCTCGGCCTGGTCGACCGCGGTTCGATCCTCCTGGTCGTCTACACGGCGTTCAGCGAGGGCATGGTCCGCGGCATCTGGCACCAGGTCAGTGCCGTGCGCCTCGGCGGACTGCTCGTCGTCGAGGCCGTCCTGCTCGCCGTGATGCTCACCCTGACCTGGTACGGCGGCAAAGCGCTGCGGTTCGGCCGTGCGGACCGCGTCGCCCTCCAGTTCGCGGGCTCGAAGAAGTCCCTGGCCTCCGGACTGCCCATGGCGAGCGTCCTGTTCGGCGCCCACGCCTCCCTCGCCGTCCTGCCTCTGATGCTCTTCCACCAGATGCAGCTCATGGTGTGCGCGGTCATCGCCAAGCGCCGCGCGCGGGACCCTTTGGACCCGACGGGCGCCCAGGCCGACGACCGGACCCCGGCGACGGCCTGAAGGGTTTGCGCCGCCCGGGCGGCCGGGCCCGGTCCGCGCGACCGTGTCCGTGTGGCCTGTCCGTGTGGCCTGTCCGCGTGGCCGGGGCCGTGCCGGTCAGGCCGGGTCAGGGCACCAGGATCACCTTCCCCCGGTTCTCGCGCCCCTCGATCACCGCGTGCGCCTTCGCGGCGTCCTCCAGGGCGAACCTCCCGTGCACGGACGGCTTCAGCGCTCCGTCCGCGTGGAGCCGCCACAGCTCCCGCCGCCAGCGCTCGTACAGCTCCGGCTCGCCGCGCGCCGTCCGGGCCGTCTGGAAGCCGATCACCGACTTGGCGCCGACGATCAGGTCGTACGCCTGGACGGTCCCGCCGCCCGAGCTGTAGGCCACGAGCCGCCCGCCCGGGGCGAGGGCCGCGACGGCCGGGGTGAGCAGGTCGCCGCCGACCGCGTCCAGGACGTAGTCGGCGCTCGCGCCCCAGTCGTCCTGGCCGTAGACGATGACATCGTCGGCGCCCAGAGCCCTCACGAAGTCGGATTTCGCCGGGTCGGACACCGCGCCCACCACGCGCGCCGCACCACGCGTCCTGGCGAGTTGCACGGCGAGGTGGCCGACCCCGCTCGCCGCGGCGGTGACGAGCGCCGTCTCGTCGGGTTCGGGGCGCGCGGCGCTGAGCGCGCCCAGCGCGACCAGCCCGCTGCGGACGAGGGCGACGGCGTCGACCGCGTCGGCGTCGTCCGGGACGGGGGAGGCCATCGTCTCGTGCACCGGGGCGAAGTCGGCGTAGCCGTGGCCGAAGCACAGGCCCGTCACGCGCTCGCCGACCCGGAATCGGCCGACCCCGCTCCCGACCGCCATGATCCGCCCGGCGATCTCACCGCCGAGCGCGATCGGCTCCGCGGCCTCGGTGACCTTGCGGACGACGGGGAGGGTCACGCCGATCGCCTCGCACCGCAGGAGGAGCTCGCCGGGTCCGGGCTCGGGGACCGGCGCCTCCTCCAGGAACAGCGGCCCACCGGTGGACTCGTACCGGACGCGACGCATCGCACCTCCAGGGTTTACGTTCGTCAGATTCATTGGGAGGACCAACGATAACGGCAAGTCGTGGGGAGGACCAATGACTTATCGGTAGGGTGTGACCATGACCGAAGCGCCCCTTGCCGCGATCCGCTCCCTCCCCAGCTGGCTGCTCGGCCGGGCCGCCGCGCGCGGCCGTTCGCTGGTCGCCGACGCCCTCGCCGTCGAGGGCGTCAAGATGTGGTCCCACGTCGTGCTCTGCGCCGTCCGCGATCTCGGCCCCGTGGCCCAGGCCGACCTCGGCCGCGGTGTCGGACTGGACCCGAAGGACCTGGTCGGCGTCCTCAACGACCTTCAGGCGGCGGGCCTGGTCGTGCGTGAGCCGGACCCGAACGACCGCCGTAAGAACGCCGTGTCGCTCACCGGATCGGGCGAACGCGTGCTCGCCCGCTGCGAGAAGGCCGCCCGTGCGGCCAACGACGCGCTGCTCGCGCCGCTCACGACAGCCGAACGGGACCAGTTCACGGCCCTGTTGGCCCGGATCTCCGGCACGGACGGCTGACGGTCGGGGCGGTCGGGCGGTCGGGGCGGTCCGGACGGCGACGGACGGCCGGCCGGGGCCCAGTCAGGGCCGCCCCGGCCGCGCGAGGGACGGGCCCGCGCTTCGGGGCCCCGCCGCCGGGTCTCGGTGCGGCCGGGTCAGCTCCCGGCGGTCGCGGTCCGCAGGGCGATGCGGTCCTCTCCCGCGTAGACGTTCATGGAACTGCCCCGCAGGAAGCCCACCAGCGTCAGACCGGTCTCCGCCGCCAGGTCGACGGCCAGGGAGGAGGGCGCCGAGACCGCCGCGAGCAGCGGGATGCCCGCCATCACGGCCTTCTGCGCCAGCTCGAACGAGGCCCGTCCCGAGACGAGCAGGATCGTCCGCGACAGGGGCAGGCCCTCGTTCTGCAGGGCGCGCCCGACCAGTTTGTCGACCGCGTTGTGCCGGCCCACGTCCTCCCGCACGTCCAGCAGTTCGCCGTCCTCGGAGAACAGGGCCGCCGCGTGGAGCCCCCCGGTCCGGTCGAACACCCGCTGGGCCGCGCGCAGCCGGTCGGGGAGGCTCGCGAGCAGTTCCGGATCGACCCGCAGCGGGGGAGTGTCGGCGATCGGCCAGCGGGCCGTCGTGCGGACCGCGTCCAGACTCGCCTTGCCGCACAGGCCGCAGGACGAGGTCGTGTAGACGTTCCGCTCCAGGGTGATGTCGGGAATCGCCAGGCCGGGGGCGGTCCGCACGTCCACCACGTTGTACGAGTTGGAGCCCCGCCCGCTCTCGGCTCCGCCCGGGAGGGAGGGATCTTCAAGGGTCGCGCCCGCGCAGTAGACGATGTTCAGCAGATCGGAGGCCGCGGCCAGCACGCCTTCGCTGACCAGGAAGCCGGCCGCCAGGGCGAAGTCGTCGCCGGGGGTGCGCATGGTGATGGCGAGCGGCTTGCCGTTGAGCCGGATCTCCAGCGGTTCCTCGGCCACGAGGGTGTCCGGCCTGGTGGTGACCGCTCCGTCCCTGATGCGGATCACTGTGCGTCGTTCGGTGACTCGTCCCATGTCGTGATCAGCCCCGGTTCTGTGCGTGCTGGTAGCCGAAGCGGCCCAGGCTGCGGAGATCGCCGTGGGTCACCGGGTCGTCGTGCGGCGCGGTGACCTTCACTGACTCATTGTCCTGCACACGGAGCGCGGGGCCGCGGGCCCCCGTCCATCAGCAGGCGCATGCGCGCTGGTGATCCTCTCCTTCTACAGCGGCGGCTTCGCGACGATCCCCGCCCGCCTCAAGCCCTGTTCATCATGATCGGGCTGCTGGCCGTCGGCTTCGTCGCCAACGAACTCGTCCGCCCCGTCGACGCCCGACACCACGTCCCCGCCTCGAGGAACCGCCGATGCCGAACGCCAGCAGCCCGAGTCCGCAGCCTGCCGGCGGCCGCTGATCGCCCTCGCCTGGCTGTGGGTGGGGGCGCCGCTCGCCTACGGGCTGTTACGAGCTCGTCCAGAACGCCACTCGCCTACGGGCTGCACGAGCTCGTCCAGAAGGCGACGCAGCTGTTCGCCGGGCAGCGAACCCGTGGGGCGCGTGTTCGGGGAGTGCGCGTTCGACGGTTGGCCGGGCGTCCGAGGCCTATGGGGAAGCCGACAACCCGGGAACCGGTTTCCTGTCGCTTCACGCGCCCCCGTACCCGTGAGTCACTGATCAGACTGGTGGATCCCGCTACCCAAGGCAACGAGGGGACCCCCCAATGAACGGCTCGCGCATCGCCGCCGTCGGCCACTACCAGCCCGCCAAGGTGCTCACCAACGAGGAGTTGGCGGGCCTGGTCGACACCAGTGACGAGTGGATCAGGAGCCGGGTGGGCATCCGCACGCGACACATCGCCGGCCCCGACGAGCCGGTGGACGAGCTGGCGGCGAACGCCGCCGCCAAGGCCCTCGCGACGGCCGGTCTCACACCGGACGACATCGACCTGGTGCTGGTCGCGACCTCCACGGCCGTGGACCGCTCGCCCAACATGGCCGCCCGGGTCGCCGCCCGACTCGGCGTGCCGCGGCCGGCCGCGATGGACGTCAACGTCGTCTGCGCCGGTTTCACCCACGCGCTGGCCACCGCCGACCACACCGTCCGTGCGGGCGCGGCCACCCGTGCCCTGGTGATCGGCGCCGACAAGATGTCCGAGGTGACCGACTGGAGCGACCGGACGACCTGCGTGCTGGTCGGCGACGGAGCGGGCGCCGCCGTGGTCGAGGCCTGTCCCGACGGCGCGACGCCCGGCATCGGGCCCGTGCTGTGGGGTTCCGTCCCCGAGATGGGGCACGCGGTGCGCATCGAGGGCCAGCCGGCCCGGTTCGCGCAGGAGGGGCAGAGCGTGTACCGCTGGGCCACGACGCAGCTGCCCCCGCTCGCGCGCCAGGCCTGCGAGCGGGCGGGACTGGCTCCCGAGGACCTCGCGGCCGTCGTGCTGCACCAGGCGAACCTGCGCATCATCGAACCCCTCGCGCAGAAGATCGGCGCGGTCAACGCCGTGGTCGCGCGCGACGTCGTCGAGTCGGGCAACACCTCCGCCGCCAGCATCCCGCTCGCGTTCTCGAAGCTCGTCGAACAGGGCGCCGTCTCGACCGGGGACCCGGTGCTGCTGTTCGGATTCGGCGGCAACCTGTCGTACGCGGGACAGGTCGTGTACTGCCCCTGAAAGGGGCGGGCCCGGGCCCGGGACGCCCTCGAAGCGGTGGCGGAGCCCAGCGGCAGGGCGACGCGTGCCACAGTGCCCCGCTCGGGCCGGCGCCCGAGCGCCGTGCACTGCGGACGGAAGACCGTCGATACTCGCTGTGGACGTCGCGGGACCCGCCCGAGCGCGACTGGCCTCTCGCCTGGGCGTCTCACGACAGCCGGTGCGGGTGCGTGAGGGCCGCACCGCATCCTGGGCTCCGTACGGCGACGGCCCCGTCGACGGGGAAAAGTGAGCGGGCGGTCACCCGCCGTGAGACCGCGTCGCGAGGGCGCCCGCACCGGCCCGGCCAGCGGATATGCAGGTGAAACGCACGCCGAAAGCTTGGTATTGTTGTCCATGTCGCCGCCGGGAACACCGGTGTGCGGCAGACACCTGGTCCGGGTGGCGGAATGGCAGACGCGCTAGCTTGAGGTGCTAGTGCCCTTTATCGGGCGTGGGGGTTCAAGTCCCCCCTCGGACACTCTCTCTCCACTCTCACTCTCCGTATCGAGCGGCTCTCGCTCGGTGATCTTCACATTCCCGCATTCGGCGTCGACCGGATGCGGGTTTTGCTGTTTCCGTCCGCGTGAACGCCCCAATGTCGCGGAAGACCGTTTATCGGTCGTCCTGTCTCCCTGCTCGCCGTCCCGGCCCCGAGCCGCTCGCTCGGCCCTCTCCGACACTCTCCGGCACCCTTCTGGATGCCTTCGGGACGCCTCTTCCCACTACGACTGACGGTTCGTCAAGGTTCATCTCTGCACCCGGATTGGCCGTCTGAGGCTGCTTCTTGTGATGATACGATCACGCTCGCTTGTAGAGCGGGCGGATGGGTGCAAGACGACATCTCCGACTACGGGGACAGTCCGGGCGGTCACCCCGATGCGGGCGGTCCGCCGGTCCACCCGCGTTGACGGGAATCAGCAACTGGCCGTCAGTCGCCTGAAGAGAGTCTTATGACTGATTACATACGGAACCCGGTACTCTGGGCTCTCCTCGTCGCCGTACTCGTCGCCGTCGCCCTCATTGTTCGCCAGCGCAGGGCGGCGCGGACGTTACGGCAGGAGTTCGCAGATCTCCGGGCTCGTCACGCCGAGCTCGAGAACGGGTACGCGAAATCCGTCGAGGCAGCTCACGAAAGAGCCGAAGAGGCTACGAAAACGGTCCTCAAGTCCGCGATGCGGACCCTCCAGGGCCTCGCCGCGGAACAGCAGTTGATCGTCTCCCGGCTGCAGAACAAATACGGCGAGTCGGTGATTCTCCAGGACCTCCTGGAAATCGACCACACGAACTCCCAGTTCGGTCGCCGCGCCCAGTCCATCGCCGTCCTGTGCGACGGCTGGCTCGGGCGTCAGCGTGATGTCGCGTCGGTCTACGACGTCGTCCGCAGCGCGCAGGGCAGGGTCCGTCACTACCGACGGGTGGAAATCCTCTCGCAGGTCGACTTCGGCATCACCAGCCGTGCCGTCGAACCCGTCGCACTGGCCCTCGCGGAACTCCTCGACAACGCCACGAGCTATTCCAGCCCGGACACCGTCGTCGAGATCAACATCCGCACCGTCCCCAAGGGCATCTGCATCGTCGTGGACGACGCCGGCGTCGGCATGAACGACGAAGAGCGCGCCCGTGCCGAGAAACTCCTGTCGAGCGAACGGGTCTCCGGTGTCTCCGCGCTCGGCAACCCGCCGCAGTTCGGCTTCGCGGTGATGGGCGTGCTCAGCGAGCGCTTCGGCTTCGAGGTGTCCGTGGACTCCACCTCCCCCTACGGAGGCGTCCGGGCGGTCCTCCTCCTGCCGCACGACCTGCTCACCAACGCGCCGGAGCAGAAGGAGCCGGCTCCGGTCGCCCCCGCTGCCCAGGCCGCCCCCGCAGGCGGGGGCCCGGAGGCCGGCCTGACCGCGACCACCACCTCCGACGGCCTGCCGAGGCGGCGCCGCAAGCGACCGATGGCCATCGTGCCCGGCAGTGCGTCGAACACCCCAGCCTCCTCGCGTTCCGGCGCGGAGACGGCGGCGATCATGGGCGCGTTCCAGCGCGGCACCCGATCCGGCCGGGCCGCGCAGACGGATCCCGCGGAACAGTCGAGCAGCACCCGTGGTGCGAGCAGCGAAGGGCATGAGTTCTCGTGAACGACGACCTGTCATGGATGCTTGACAGCGCCCTGGAGATCCCCGGGGCTCTGCATGCCGTCCTGATCTCCGCCGACGGCCTGCTGATGGCACGCACGCAGGACTTCGGCAAGGACGACGCGGACCGGGTGGCCGCGGCGATGAGCGGCGTGCAGTCGCTCAGCCGCTCGCTCGCCTTCTTCTGCGAGGACTCCACCCAGAAGTGGCGGCAGACGCTGGTCGAGTTCGAGGGCGGCTGGGTCTTCCTGATCTCGGCCGGCGAGGGCGCCTATCTCGGCGTCTCCGCCTCGCCCGAGGTCGACATGGCGGACATCACCTTCCGCATGCAGCAGCTCGTCGGTCAGCTGGGCAAGGCGCTGACCACGCCGCCCCGCGAGAACCTCGGCGTGCGGTCATGACCGGCTTCGACGAACTGGAGCCGCAGACACCGGAGTTAGTGCGCCCCTACGTCATCACCAAGGGACGCGGCCTGCCCGACGAGGAGCAGCTCTCCCTCATCACCCTGGTCACGGCGGTCGCCGACCACCAGCAGCGGCCCACCCGGCTGTCGCCCGAGGAACAGCGCCTGCTGGAGCTGTGCGCGGCCGGCTACCTCTCGGTCGCCGAGATCGCGGGGCACACCCAACTGCCCCTGGGCGTGGTGAAGATCCTCCTCGCCGCCCTCACCGAAGGCGGATACCTCGTCACCCGCCCACCGGTGCAGCGGGCGCCCCTCGCCGACCGGGACATCCTGGAGGAGGTGCTGAATGGTCTCAGGGCCAAGTTTGGATGAGCGGGCCTACGTCCGCGGCGGAGCGACGCAGACGGCGGTGAAGATCCTCGTCGTGGGCCACTTCGCGGTCGGCAAGACGACGTTCATCGGGGCGATCTCCGAGATCGAGCCGCTGTCCACCGAGGAGACGATGACCCGGGCGGCCGAGTCGGTCGACGACCTCAAGGGGGTCCAGGGCAAGACCACCACCACGGTCGCCATGGACTTCGGACGGCTGACGATCAGCGACCGCGTCGTGCTCTACCTGTTCGGAACGCCCGGCCAGCAGCGCTTCGTGCAGATGTGGGAGGACATGGCGCGCGGCGCGCTCGGCGCCCTGGTGCTCGTCGACCCCGAACGGCTCGCGGACTCCTTCGCCGTGATCGACCTGATCGAGCAGTACGGACTCGACTACGCGATCGCCGTCAACCACTTCGACGGCTCGCCCCTGCGGGACGAGCAGGCCCTGCGCGAGGCGCTGGACCTGCTCGACGACACGCCCGTCGTCACCTGTGACGCACGGGACGAGAAGTCGTCGGCCGAGGCCCTCATCACGCTCGTCCGCCACCTGCAGGACCGTGCCCACTAGGGAGCAGAAATGGACCGACCCACCGCACCCGTGCCCCCGCCCGGGTGCCCGGCGCACCAACCCGGCGGCAGAGTGCCGCTGCACGGACCGGAGTTCGCGGCCGACCCCCAGGCCTACTACTCCTACCTGCGCCACTACGGGCCCACCGCGCCCGTGGAGCTCGCCCCCGGAGTCGAGGCGACGCTCGTCACCGACTACGCGACCGCCCTCCAACTCCTCCAGGACTCCGGCTCCTTCCGCAAGGACGCCCGCCGCTGGCGGGACCTGAACGAAGGCCGGGTGCCCCCGGACAGCCCCGTCGTGCCCCTGCTGGCCTACCGGCCCAACGCCATGTTCAGCGACGGCGCCGATCACCTGAGGCTGCGGCAGGCCATCACGGACAGCATGGCCCGCGTCGACACCCGCAGGCTGAGCCGGAGCACCGAGCAGGTCTCCGACTACCTCATCTCCCAGTTCGGTGCGCGTGGATCGGCCGACCTGCTCGGCGACTACGCCAAGCAGCTGCCGCTGTTCGTGTTCAACGAACTCTTCGGCTGCACCGCCGACATCGGCGACCGCGTCGTGTTCGGCATCACCGGCATGTTCGACGGCGTGAACGCCGAGCAGGCGGTGGGGGTGATGTTCGGGGCCATCGGCGAGCTGGTGGCGCTCAAGCGCGCCAAGCCCGGCGACGACGTCCCCTCGTGGCTGATGGAGCACCCCGCCAAGCTCACCGACGAGGAGCTGGTGCACCAGATCGCCCTGCTGCTGGTGGCGGGCAACGAGCCGCTGCGCAACCTGATAGGCAACACCCTGCACCGGCTGCTCACCCACGACGCGTACGCCCACCAGGGCGGTCTGATCGACGAGGCGATCGACGACACGCTGTGGGAGAACCCGCCCATGCAGAACCTGGCGCCGCACTACCCGGTCTCCGACATGGAGTTCGCCGGGCAGAAGCTGCAGGCGGGCGACCTGGTGCTGGTCAGTTTCGCCGCGGCCAACACCGGTCCCGCGCTGACCGCGGCCCGCAAGACGGGCAGCAACCGCGCCCACCTCGCCTGGAGCGCGGGCCCGCACGCGTGTCCGTCCAAGGAGCCCGCCCGGCAGATCACCGTGACGGCCATCGAGAACCTGCTGAACAAGCTTCCCGACGTCGAACTCGCCGTGCCGACCGAGAGCCTGACCTGGCGGCCGGGCACCTTCAACCGGGGTCTGACCGTACTGCCCGCCAAGTTCACCCCGGTCCGGGCAGCGCCTGGGCCCGCTCCCGAGACCCGCACCGCGGCGGCCCCGCGCCGGGCGCAGACCGCCACGGGCGGTCGGGGCGAACGCGGCGGTGTGTGGAGCCAGTTCCTCAACTGGCTGACGAGGTGATCAGCGCGACACTCGTCAACTCGTCGTCACCGCATGATGGTTCGGCGCCCGGGGTAGTGAGGAACGCGGCATTCAGTGTTGCTCACGAGACAGAGGAGGTGTCGTGGACCTCATATCCACCGACGCCGTGTTCCTGCAACGCCCCATCCCCGCGCACTCCCTGATACCCGCCTCCCCGGGCGGGTATCTTCTTGGCGCGGCCCCGGCACGGGGTGAGGTCAGATGACCGCCCCCCGGTCCGGCGGCGCGGGCGCTTCGGCGGCGGCGACGCTCGGCGGTCACGCCGCCCGCCAGTTGTTACGCCTGGGCGAGAACGCCGGGCTGTCCGTCGCCGACTCCGAGGGCTACGCGCGCACCCTCGTCGAGGCGCTGGGCCCCGTGGCGCAGCGCCCCCTGGCCCTGCCGCCGCCCAGCCGGAGCTTCCTCTCCGACGACCACACGCCGGTGGAGTTCTCCCTGTCCTGCCAACCGGGCGCGGCGCCGGCGCTGAGGGTGCTGTTCGAACCCGGTGCCGGCGAGCAGGACCTCGTGCGCAACGGCCGTACCGGTCTGCGGGTGTTGAGGGGCATGGCGCGGCGCTGGGCCTTCAGCACCGACCGCCTCGAGGAACTCGAAGACCTCTTCTTCCCGTCGTCGCCCCGCGGTCCCCTCGCGCTGTGGTGCGCGCTGGAGCTGCGTCCCGGCGGGGTCCCCAAGGTCAAGGTCTACCTCAACGCCGCGGTCGCCGGGCGGAAACGGGCCGCCAGGACCGTGCGCAAGGCCCTGAAGCGCCTCGGTCACCGGGAGGCGTTCGCCGCGCTGCCCGAAGGCGGCCGTCCGCTGTTCTTCGCCCTGGACCTGGGTGACTGGGCGGAACCCCGGGCCAAGGTCTACCTCGCGCACGACGAGCTGTCGGCCGCGCAGGCCGGGGCCCTGTGCCGTATGGACGGCGGTCCGCGCCGGACGGAGATCGAGGAGTTCTTCCGCGTCGCAGCCGGTCACGACACCGGCTTCGGGACCGACCACCTCGAAGCCGGTGCCGCGGGTGAGGGGGGCGGGGGGCCGCGGGTCGTCCGTCGGCCCGTGCAGACCTGCCACGCCTTCACCGACACCGGCAGCGGCCGGCCGAGCGGCTTCAGCCTCTACGTCCCGGTGCGCGACTACGCGCGGCACGACGGCGAGGCACTGGGCCGGGCGACGACACTGCTCGGCCGCTACGGCGTAGACCCGGCCCCGGTGCTCCGAGCCACGACCGCGGTCACCTCACGGCAGCCGGAGGACGGCGTCGGACTCGTGGCCTATCTGGGCCTGGCCCACCAGCGGGGCCGTCCGCCCCGGGTCACGACGTACATCTCCTCGGAGGCGTACGACGTCCGGCCGCCCGCCGCCGCCGTCCGCACCGCCCGTTCCGCGGACATCCTGGCCACCGTCCCCCTGCCGCCCGCGCCCCTGCCGGCCGGGCCGTGACCGAAGGCCCGACGACCGCCGGCGGGGACAGCCGGACAGGAGGGCCCGCCGAGCGGCAGGGCCTGTAGGACGTCACGGGCCCGTCCCACGAAGACAGGAACGTACGGCCGCCCCGACCGCCCGGGCGGCCTCTTCGCCGCCCGGCCGAGGACGAGTCCTCTGGGAAGAGCGCGCCCGGCCGCCGGGACGAGACGTCACTCCTGGCGCAGCTCCTCCAGATAGGGCGCCACGTTGACCTGGATCGAAGCGCCCCGCGTCTGACCGTACTGATCGGCGATGCCGGCCAGATAGCCGGCGATCTCCTTGCGCATGACCTCCGGCTCCGGCAGTGACGCCGTGCCCGCCGCGATCCGGGCCACCCAGCGCGCCTGGGCCTCCACGAGCCGGGTGACGGATCCGTGCGGGCGGACCAGGCCGACGAAGTACAGACCGGGATGGCCGGGCGCGACCACCCGCTTGTACAGCTCGACCGATCCCTGCGGGCCGATCGGACAACCGGGCGGGAGGAACGGGTACGCCATGCGGTACCCGGTGCAGTGGACGATCGCGTCGGCGCGGGCCGACGTGCCGTCGGTGAAGACCACCCGGTCACCGTCGAGGAGAGCGATCGCCGGCTTGGGAGTGACCCCGCCGTGGCGTATGCGGGTGAGGATCTCGTCCGAGATGGTGACGGCCGAGGCGAAGATCGGGTGGTCCGGCTCGGGCAGACCGTAGTCCGAGAGCCTGCCGCGAGCGACGAGCAGGGCCTGCTCGATGAACCGGCGCTGCTCCGCCAGGGACATGGCCGTCCACCACGGGGCCTCGGCGACGTCGTCGAGAGGCATGCCGAAGACCTGCTTGGGCAGGATGTGCAGTCCCCGGCGCACCGAGAGGAACGTCCGGGCGGCGTGGCGGGACAGGTCGGCCGCGATGTCGACCGCCGAGGCGCCGAGCCCCACCACGACGACGTCCTGTCCGGCGTAGTCGCTGCCGTCGCGGTAGTCCAGCGCGTGGAGAATCGTTCCCTTGAAGCTGTCGGAACCGGGCGGCGCAGGGGGCAGGACCGGCTCCGTGTTGTGTCCCGAGGCGACGATCACCTGGGTGAAGTCGCGCGCGGTGCGCACACCGCGGGCGTCCCGGCTGACGACCGTCCACGAACCGTCGGCCGCCCGGCGCACCGACTCGACGGTCGTCTCCAGTTCGATGTGATCCAGTAGGCCGGCCCACTCGGCGAAGGAGCGCAGATAGGCGGCGACGTCGCTGTGCCGGGGATAGACCGGGTACGACGCCGGCATCGGGTGGTCGGCGTAACCCGTGAGCCGCTTGTTGGTGTTGAGGTGGAGCGACAGATAGCCCGGGCCGCGCTCGCCCGCCCCCGGCTGTCGCCAGAGTCCGCCGACGTCGGACGCCTGCTCCAGGCAGACGAAGTCGAGCTCCTCGGACTTGAGAGCATGGGCTGTCGCCAGCCCGGACAGACCTGCGCCGATCACACACCGGCTCACGCGTACCTCCACGGTAACGACACCACACGGCACCACCCCTTCGCATACCGGCAGTTGCATGCCCGATCGACACTCTTCCCACGCTTCTCACACCAGCGACAAGGATCACAGGCGTGATCACCGGCCGCGGGCGGCGCGAGAGGAGGGCCGGGCAGGGGGCGCGGGCACGGAACGAGTCCACCGCTGCGGAACGCGCCGACCACCGGGGAACGCGCCGACCCGCTCCGGGACGGGTCGGGCTCCGCGGTGCGCGGCCCGGCGAGGTTCAGGGGCGGGCGGAGGCCCACAGACCCCGCACATGTCCCAGGTGCCGGGTCATGACCTCGCGCACGGCCCGCTCGTCACGGGCCAGCAGCGCGTCCAGCAACTCCAGGTGCTCCTCGGCCGAGGCCAGCAGACGCCCCGACGCCGAGAGGGCGGTGAGGCCGTACAGGCGGGCCCGGCCGCGCAGTCCGCGGACCACCTCGACGAGGTGCGCATTGCCGGCCAGGGCGAGCAGGCCCAGGTGGAAGCGGGTGTCGGCCTCCACGTAGGCGATGAGGTCGCCCGCCACCGCGGCGGCGACGATCTCCCGGGCGGCCGGGCGCAGCGCCTCCAGCGACACCGGGTCGGCGCTCGTCGCCAGCGCTGCCACGGTGGGGATCTCGATCAGCGCGCGGACGTGGGTGTACTCGTCCAGTTGCCGGTCGGAGACGTCGGTGACCCGGAAGCCCTTGTTGGGGACGGCGGCGACCACGCCCTCCTTGGCGAGGTCCAGCATCGCCTCGCGCACCGGGGTCGCCGAGACGCCGAAGCGGGCGGCCAGCGTCGGCGCCGAGTACACCTCGCCGGGCCGCAGTTCGCCCGCGATCAGCGCCGCCCGCAGGGCGTCGGCGACCCGCTCGCGGTAACTGCTCCGCCTCCCGCCGAGCACGGGCAGCGCCGGCGCCGCAGCCGGCGCCGAGGGTGCGGCGGACGTTGCGGGCACAGCCGAGGCCGCCGACGCGGTCGACGCGGTCGGCGCGTTCGGGGACGCGGATACCTCCGATGTCCTGCTGTTGGTGCGCCGGTCGGCGGCCATGACGGGTCTCCTCGGAACGAACGGTGCCATGTCACTGTGAACCAGTGCACTGTGCCATGTCACGCGGTACCGGCCCGCCGCCCCACCGCCTGACGTGCGGCCGTCTCAGAGCACGAACCCGGACGGGAACGGATCCGTCGGGTCCAGCAGGTACTGGGCCGTCCCGGTGATCCAGGCCCGCCCCGTGAAGCTGGGCAGCACCGCCGGCCGGCCGGCGACCTCCGTCGTGCCGAGGAGCCGGCCCGTGAACCGGGTGCCGATGAAGGACTCGTTCACGAACTCGGTGTGCAGGGGCAGTTCGCCCCGCGCGTGCAACTGGGCCATGCGCGCGCTCGTTCCCGTCCCGCAGGGCGAGCGGTGGAACCAGCCGGGGTGGATGACCATGGCGTGCCGGGAGTGCCGGGCGGTGGCGCCCGGCGCGTGGAGGTGCACGTGATGGCACCCGCGGATCGAGGGGTCCTCGGGATGGACCGGCTTCTCCTCGGCGTTGATCGCCTCCATCAGGGACAGGCCGGCCCGCAGGATGTCGTCCTTGCGGGCGCGGTCGAAGGGCAGACCGAACTCCTCCAGCCCCAGGATGGCGTAGAAGTTGCCGCCGTACGCCAGGTCGTAGGTCACCGTACGACCGTCCGGCAGGGTGGCCGCGCGGTCCAGACCGACGGTGAAGGAGGGCACGTTGCGCAGGGTCACCGCCCTGGCAGCGCCGTCCTCGACCGCCACCTCGGCGACGACGAGCCCGGCGGGCGTGTCCAGGCGGATGGTGGTGACCGGTTCGACGACCTCGACCATGCCCGTCTCGACGAGCACCGTCGCCACGCCGATCGTGCCGTGCCCTTGTCGGAGACGAGGAGGTTGCCCTCACCCGCGCCGGTCGTGCCGCCGGCCACCGGCCCGCGGTCGACCAGGATCACGTCCAGCCCGGCGCGGGCCGCGTAGAGCGCGCAGGCGGCGCCGACCATGCCGGCGCCGACGACCACGACGTCACCGCTCGGTCGATGAGGCGCCAGTAATATGTCACATGGTTCTGAGGGGAGGAAGAACGCCGGAGACGCCGTCCCGTCAGTCGAACTGGCTGGGTTCGGGGGCCGGCGTGCGGCCTTCCCGGACGTCCTTGAGCCGGGTGGCGCCGTGGCTGACCGCGTCCTCGGTGCTGTCGTGGTCCACGCCGTGGGTCCCGCCGTTGACGACCGTGATCGCGTCGTTCCCGACCCGCACGACGGCGAGGTCCAGAGCGAGGGTGGCGGGGGAGCCGCCGGACACCCCCTTCACCGTCACCGTCAGGCCCTGCCGGGCGTCGCCGGCCTTCGGCAGTGAGGCCTCGACGACCTGAACCGTTCGCGTGGAGTTCCGCGAGCCGACCGCGCTGAACTGGTCGCACTCGGTCGGCAGCGACTTCAGCCAGGCCAGTGACGTGTCGATGTCGGCCTTGTCGTAGGCGGCCACCTGGTAGAACAGCCGGGAATCGCCCTGCTGGAAGCCGGTGAGCGCCGACCCGCCGGACGGCTTGCCGAGCAGGTCGTTCTCGTAGAGTCCGTCGAGCAACTGCTGACAGGCGGCGGCCTGGGTCTTGGCCGTGAGGAACTGGGCGACGTCGACCTTGCCGACGAGGAGGCGGTCGTGCCAGTTCCCCGCGGTCTTGACCTGCGTCCAGTCGTCCTCCAGGTCGCCCTCGGTGATCAACGCCATCCGTGCGCGGGCGTTCGTGAGCGGCAGGACGGCGGGCGCGGTGGTCCGCCCGGCGACCGGAGCGGCCGCGACGTCCGCGCCGGACGACGCGCTGTCGTCCTCGCTCGAACAGGCCGCCGTGGCCAGCAGAATCCCGCAGGCCAGGACGGCGGCCACCGACCGGCCCGGACGAGCCGGGCGGGTGGGACCGGCCGGGCCCGACGGGCGGGGCGGGCAGGACGGACGGGACGACGGACGGGCGGTGGTCACAGGTGCCTCCTGGGGACGGGGACGGCTGCCCCTGTCCTCCACGGCACCACCGGCCGAGCCGCTCTACCAGCGCGATGAGCCGGACGGGTGAGGCGGCCCCGAGAATAAATGCGAGGTGGCGCGGGCCGGAGCCGGGGCATCATGGCGGTCCCGGCCCACGGCCACACGGCCACAGACCATCGTCGGGGTACGACCGGGGGCACCTGTGACCGTCACCAACATCCTGCTGTCCGGCATCGTCGGCTCGACCGCCTACGGGCTCGCCCACGAGGGCTCCGACGTCGACCGCCTGGGCCTGTTCGCCACCCCCACCGAAGAACTGCACGGTCTGCACCGGCCGTCCGAGTCTCACGTCAGCACGGCGCCCGACCGCACCCTGCACGAGGCGGGCAAATGGTGCCGGCTCGCCCTCGCCGGCAACCCGACCGTGATGGAACTCGTCTGGCTGCCCGACGAGCTGTACGAGGTGCGCACCCCGCTCGGCGACGAACTCGTGGGCCTGCGCCAGACGTTGCTCGGCGCCAGGCGGGTCCGCAACGCCTATCTGGGCTATGCCACCCAGCAGTTCCGCAAGCTGCACAACCGCCAGGACGGGCCCCGCACCGCCGCGCTCGCCCAGCGGACCGCCAAGCACGCCCGTCACCTCAGGCGACTGTGCACCCAGGGCTACGAGCTGTACACCACGGGGCGGTTGACGATCCGCGTCGAGGACCCGGAGAGCTACCACCGCTTCGGCGAGCAGGTCGCCGCCGATCCCGAGACGGCGCAGCCACTGCTGCGCCGTTTCGAGGAGGCGTTCGCCGAGACGCGCAGCGCGCTGCCCGACCAGCCGGACGACCGCGCCGCCGACGCGTGGCTGCGCCGGGTGCGCAGGGAGTTCTACGCGACGGCGCAGACCGCGTCCGCGTGAACGCCCGGGTCGACGTCCGGGTGACGAGGCAGCGGCCGGGTGAACCGTCGAGGCGCGGTAAATGGCGTGCCGTCGCCCGTCGTTCGGTCCTAGACTCGCCGGACCGAGCGCCGCGCACGATCCGTGCGGCGCGTCGTACCGTGACGAAACGAAGGGAGCCCGGTCATGCGTGAGCACACCGCCGCCGCCGCTCCCTGCTCCCGCTACGAGGTGATCCTCGTGTCCTCGTCCGGCCGGTGCTCGCCGCGCGGCCGGCACCGGGAATCCTGACGGACGTCCGAACGCTCGGACACGTCGTCACGACACCACGCCTGATGGCACGTCAGAGTCAGCTTTCCCCCTCGTGGGATCTCGTCAGGACATCGCGCTGCCCGTTCCCGGAACACCCCGAAAGGCCAAAGGGCCATGCGCAACAACCTCGACCGTCAGCTCCGCGCCGTGCGCAACCTGGGCATCCTCGCCCATGTGGACGCGGGCAAGACCACCGTCACCGAGCGGATCCTGTACGCCACCGGCGCCACCCACCGGCGCGGCGAGGTCCACGACGGCACGACCGTCACCGACTTCGACCCGCAGGAGCGCGACCGCGGCATCACCATCTTCGCCGCGGCCGTCAGCTGCGACTGGGACGGTCATCGCGTCAACCTGATCGACACCCCCGGGCACGTCGACTTCGCCGACGAGGTGGAGCGGGCGCTGCGCGTCCTCGACGGGGCGGTCGCGGTGTTCGACGCCGTCGCGGGCGTGGAGCCGCAGAGCGAGTCCGTGTGGCGGCAGGCCGACCGGCACGGCGTCCCCCGGATCGCGTTCGTGAACAAGCTGGACCGGGCGGGCGCCGGCCTGGACGCCGCGGTGGAGTCGATCCGCGCGAGGCTCCACCCGGTCCCGCTGGCCGTACAGCTGCCGATCGGCGTCGAGGACGGCTTCACCGGCGTCGTCGACCTGCTCCGGATGAGGGCGCTGACCTGGAGCGACGGCGCCGACACGGCCGTCGAAGGGGCCGTGCCGGAGGAACTCCGGGAGGAGTCGCTGCGCCGCCGCCGGCTGCTGGAGGAGGCCGTTGCGGAGCGACATCCGGCCGCGCTGGAGGAGTTCTGCGACCACGAGACGCTCTCCGCGGCGACGCTCTCCGGGGCGCTGCGCGACCTGACCCGCACGGGCGACGTGCTGGTCGTGCTGTGCGGTTCGGCCTACCGCAACCGGGGGATCGAACCGCTGCTCGACGCGGTCGTCGCGTATCTGCCGTCGCCTCTCGACGTGCCGCCGGTCAGCGGCGCCCGAGAAGGCGACGCCGGTCCCCACGGCGCGCACCACGGCGGGGACGCGTCCGGCGACGGCGGACGCGACCAGGTCCGCGAGCAGCGTCCCGCCGACCCCGACGCGCCGTTCGCGGCGCTCGCGTTCAAGGTGGCGGCCACCGCCACCGGACGGCTCACCTACCTGCGGGTGTACTCGGGCACGATCGAGAAGGGAGACGCGGTGTGGGAGTCGGGCGCCCGGCGCACCGAGCGGATCGGCCGGATCCTGCGCGTACAGGCGGACCGGCACGCCCGGCTGGAGAGGGCGGTCGCCGGGGACATCGTGGCCGTGGTCGGACTGAAGTCGGCCCGTGCGGGCTCGACCCTGTGCGCGCCGGGGGCGCCCGTCGTCCTCGAACCGCCCGGGGTTCCCGACCCGGTCGTCTCGGTGGCGGTGGAGCCGCGGACGAGTGCCGATGCCGACCGGCTGGCCACGGCGCTGGCCCGGCTCGCCGAGGAGGACCCGTCACTGGCCGTCAGGACGGACGCCGAGACCGGTCAGACGGTGCTGTCGGGCATGGGCGAGCTGCACCTGGAGGTGGCGGTGGAGAAGATCCGCCGGGGCCACGGTCTGGAGGTCGCCGTGGGGCGTCCGAGGGTGACCTACCGGGAGACGGTCGTCCGCGGTGTGTCCGGCCTGGTCTTCCGGCACGTCAAACAGGACGGCGGAGCAGGGCAGTTCGCGCACGTCGTCCTGGACGTCGAACCGCTCGGCCCGGGTGGAGGCTGCGGTGCGGACGGCGACGTCGAAACCGGTTTCGAGTTCCGTTCCGCCGTTGTCGGCGGCCGGGTGCCGCAGGAGTACGTGCGCGCCGTCGAGGCCGGCTGCCGGGACGCTCTCGCGGAGGGGCCCCTCGGCGGTCACCCGGTCGTCGGGGTGCGGGTGACCCTGGTCGACGGGGCGACCCATGTGAAGGACTCCTCGGAGACGGCCTTCCGCACCGCGGGCCGGTTCGGGCTGCGGGAGGCCCTGCGCGGCTGTGCGATGGTCCTGCTGGAGCCGGTCGTCGAGGTCGCGGTCACCGTGCCCGAGGACGCCGTCGGCGCAGTCCTCGGTGATCTGTCCGGCCGGCGCGGGCGGATCACCGACTCGACCGTGCGCGGCGGTTCCGCCGTGGTCACGGCCACCGTGCCGCTGGCCGAGCTGTTCGGCTACGCGACCCGGCTGCGCAGCCGCACCCAGGGCCGCGGCTCCTTCACGGCCAGGCCGACGGGATACGCCCCGGCCCCGGCGGCGGCGCCGACGCGGTGACCGGCGTCGGTTGAGCGGGAGCGCGGGCCCACGGACCTCGGGACGTGGGCCCGCGCCCCGGCGGGGCGGGGGCGGGGGCGCGGCGGGCCCGGGCCCCCCCCGGACACTGCCCGGACGCGCCACCCCCCCAGGCCGAACGGCACCAGGG
>NZ_JBHVYK010000007.1:148618-150974 GCF_042880855.1 Streptomyces sp. NPDC058291 | reverse complement strand
GCGAAGGGGAGGCCCTTCGCGACCGCCGCCGTTCGTGCTACCGAGCCGCCGGGACCTGGGCGCGCAGCAGCACCGGCAGCCGGGTCGTGCGCGGCTTCGCCGCAACCTCGGAGACCGCCGTCGGCAGAGCCTGCTCCACCCCGTGCACCACGGACAGATGCCGCTCCGCCCGGCCGAAGGCCGTGTACACCCAGGGGCGGGACAGGGCCTGCGCCGCGTCCCCGGGGAGCACCACGACCGCCGCGGGCCATCGGCTGCCCACCGCCTGGTGCGCGGTGAGCGCCCACCCGTGGCGCACGGTGTGCTCCACCCGCTCCTTCGGGACGACGACGGCCGCGTCCGCGCAGGACAGGTGCAGTCCGTCGGCGTCGGCGGTCACCACCCGGCCCGCGACCGTACGGCCCGGCACGGGGGAGTAGGCGATCCGGTCGCCGGGGTCGAAGCCGCCGAAGCGGCCGGGACCGGGATTGAGCCGTTCCTTCAGCGCCGCGTTGAGGGCGCGTGTGCCGACCGCGCCACCGTGGCCCGGGGTGATCGCCACCGCCTCGTCGGACGTGATCCCGAAGGCCCGGGGCACCGAGTCGCCGAGGAGCTGCACGGTCCGGTGCACGGCCTCGCCGGCGTCCCGCACCGGCACGATCACGATCTCCTTGCCCGGTGCGTCGACCTGGTTCAGCTCGCCGACGCCGACGCCGGAGACCAGTTCGCCGAGCGGCCCCGGGTCGGGGGTGCGCGAGGCGACCTGCGGGCAGACGCGCGCCGCGAGCAGGTCGGCGAAGACCCGGCCGGGCCCGGCCGACCACAGCACCGCCGGATCGCCGCTGAGCACCAGCCGGGCCCCGTCCGGCAGGGACTCGGCCAGCATCGCGGCGCTCTCCACGTCCAGCTGCGGCGCGTCGAGCACGATCAGCAGGTCGAGGGCGAAGGCGCCGTCGGCGTCCCGTCCGGGCCCCTCGGCGCCGGAGAGGAGACCGGCGACGGTCACCACCGCGCCGTCCCCGGCCGGCTCGGGGAGGAGGGCGGCGAACCGGCGTCGGCCGTCCGGGGTGTGACAGGCGGCGACGGCGCGCAGCCCCAGACGGAGGGCCGCAGTGAGCAGCGCGGCGGGCTCGGCGCGGGCCGCCTCGCCCCCGGTGTGCAGCACCAGGCCGTGTCCGGCGACGGCGCGGATCAGCTCGGCAGCGCTGCCGGACGCGGCGGCGGCCGCCGGCTCCCACGCCGCGGGCGCTTCCTTGGCCAGCGAGTTGACGACGCGGGCCAGCGCGTCGGCGAGGCTCTCCTCCGCGAGCGCGTACCGCTCCAGACCGACCAGGACCCGGACCGGCCGGGCCTCCTCGCCGTCCTCGCCTTCGTCGGCTTCGTCGCCCGCCTCGCCGTCCGCCGCCGGCCGCCCCGCCGCAGGCGCGTCCACGGCGTCCTGGAAGACGAGGGCCTCGCCCTCGGCCAGGGTGCTCTGCACGGCCGCGTCGGCGTCAGGCACGACCTGCCGGGCCAGAGCGGCGATGAGCGCGGGCAGCTCCAGCGCGGTGTGCCCGGCCAGCGCGGCCTGCTCCAGCAACCAGACCGTCACCGCGCGGCCGCGCCGTTCGTCGTCGGGGGCGCAGTCGGGGCCGAGCAGCGCCCGCGCGAAGCCGTCGGCCTGCTCGGGGCGCACACCGGGGACGCGCAGCAACTGCCACGGATCCTCGCGCAGGAGGTCCTCGGCGCCCTCGCCGAGCACGGTCGCAGCCTGTGGTGCGAGCGCCTCGGGCGCGCCGCCGCCGGCCAGCACGCGCCGCACGCCCTCGACGGCGTCCGCCGCGGGCGCCGGCGGGGCGACGGGCTCGGCGGGCGCCGGCTGCGCTCGCCTGACCGGCTCCGGCGCGGGGCGGCGCGGGGCGGGTTCCTCGCCGAACACCGCGGCCGGGGGCTTGGCCCCGCCCTCCACGGCCCGTACCGCCGCCAGCAGGTCGGCGGCCTTCCCGCTGAGCTTGGTCCCGGCGGCGATGGGCGCCGCCTTCTCGGCCTTGCGCCGCTCGATGCGCTCGCGCTCCAGCTTCTGCGCGGCGAGTTCGGCCTGCGCCTCGGAGAGCTGAGCGGCGGCCGCCGCCTCGGCGGCCTGCGCCTCGGCGTCCTCCGCGGTCGTGGAAGCAGCGCCGTCACCGTCGGGCTCACCGTCGGCGTCCGACGCCTCCGACGCCTGTGGGCCGCCCGTGTCCCCGGCCGCGTCGTCCGCGCTCGCGCCCTCGGCCGTGCCGCCCGCTGAATCCGTTCCCGCTGTCGGACCGGCGTCGAGCGGACCGGCGTCGAGCGGCGTCCCCGGCTCACCGTCGGCGTCCGACGCCTCCGACGCCTGTGCGCCGCCCGTGTCCCCGGC
>NZ_JBHVYK010000007.1:28101-148521 GCF_042880855.1 Streptomyces sp. NPDC058291 | reverse complement strand
TGCCGCCCGCTGAATCCGTTCCCGCTGTCGGACCGGCGTCGAGCGGACCGGCGTCGACCGCCGTCCCCGGCTCCTCGGCGGCGTCCGGCTCCGCCGTCGTGGCGTTCTCCGTGCTCTCCGGGGAATCCGGCTCCGTGCTCACAGCGTGCTCCAGTCGTGATCGGGATAGCGGTGCACGGGCGCCGACACGTCGTCGAGGGCCCGGCAGATCTCGTCAGGAAGACTAAGCGCCTCCACTGACAAAGCCGCCGTGAGCTGCTGCGCGTTGCGCGCGCCGACGATCGGGGCGGCCACGCCGGGCCGGTCGCGGACCCAGGCCAGGGCCACCTGCAGCGGCGTCACCGCGAGCCCGTCCGCCGCGGTCGCCACGGCGTCGACGATGCGGCTCGCGGTGTCGTCGAGGTAGGGCTCGACGAACCGAGCGAAGTGCTCGGAGGCGCCGCGCGAGTCGGGCGGCAGGGCGTCGTCGCGGTACTTGCCGGTGAGGACGCCGCGGCCCAGCGGGGAGGAGGGCAGCAGACCGATGCCGAGGTCCAGCGCGGCCGGCAGCACCTCGCGCTCGATGCCGCGCTGCAAAAGGGAGTACTCCATCTGCGTCGCCGCCAGCCGCGTCCGGGCGCCCGGCGCGGCGAGCTGCCAGGTGGCCGCCTTGGCGAGCTGCCAGCCGCAGAAGTTGGAGACGCCCGCGTACCGGGCGCGACCGCTGGCGACGGCGATGTCCAGCGCCTGGAGGGTCTCCTCCAGCGGGGTGTCCGGGTCGAAGGCGTGCACGTGCCAGATGTCGACGTAGTCCGTGCCCAGCCGGGAGAGGGAGGCGTCGAGGGCGGCGAGCAGGTGCCCCCGCGAGCCGTCGAAGCGCCGGTCCGGATCGGGCACGCTGCCCGCCTTCGTCGAGATGATCAGGTCCCGGCGCGGCACCAGACCTTCCATGAGCCGCCCGAGCAGGTACTCGGCGTCCCCGTCGCCGTACACGTCGGCCGTGTCGACGAGGGTCCCGCCCGCCTCCCAGAACGTCTTCATGACGTCCGCGGCGTCGTGCTCGTCGGTGTCGCGGCCCCAGGTGAGAGTGCCGAGCCCGATGCGGGACACGCGCAGGCCGGTGCGGCCGAGATGCCTCTGCTCCATGGACGCCGAGATTACTGGCCAGAACTGGGCAGTGGGTTGCCTGTGGACAACCGGTTCCAGCGCGGCGGACGGGGTTCCGCGCAGGCCGCGAGCGCGGCGCCGGTCCGCGCGACCCTCGCCACACCGCCCTCCCGGGCCCTTGCCCCCCGCGCTAAGGTCTCCGCAACAGCGTCGTTACTGATCAGTAAGGGGATCGGCCATGCAGCTCGGGATCAACCTCGGCTACTGGGGTGCCGGAATGGACGGCGACAACCTCGCCGTCGCCCAGGAGGCCGACCGCCTCGGGTACGCCGTGTGCTGGGCCGCCGAGGCCTACGGCTCCGACGCGGCCACCGTGCTCACCTGGGTCGCCGCCCGGACCGAGCGGATCGACGTCGGCTCGGCCATCTTCCAGATCCCCGCGCGCCAGCCCGCCATGACCGCGATGACCGCCGCCACGCTCGACTCGCTCTCCGGCGGCCGCTTCCGGCTCGGCCTCGGCGTCTCGGGTCCGCAGGTCTCCGAGGGCTGGTACGGCGTCAAGTTCGACAAGCCGCTCTCCCGCACCCGCGAGTACGTCGAGATCGTCCGCAAGGCGATGACGCGCGAGCGGCTGTCCTACGCGGGCGAGCACTGGACGCTGCCGCTGCCGGACGGCCCGGGCAAGCCGATCAAGCTGACCGTGCATCCCGAGCGCGAGCACATCCCGCTGTACATCGCGGCGATCGGGCCGAAGAACCTGGAGCAGACCGGCGAGATCGCCGACGGCGCGCTGCTCATCTTCCCCTCCGCCGAGCATCTGGAGGACACCGCGATCAGGCATCTGCGGGCCGGACGCGAGAAGGCGGGCAAGACCCTGGAGGGCTTCGACGTCTGTCCCACGCTGCCGCTGGCGCTCGGCGAGGACAAGGACGTCGAGCGGCTCGCCGACACCTTCCGCCCCTACACCGCGCTGTACGTCGGCGGCATGGGCAGCCGCAAGCAGAACTTCTACAACCAGCTCGCGCGGCGGATGGGCTACGAGGAGGCGGCCGCAGACATCCAGGACAAGTACCTCTCCGGCGACAAGCAGGGCGCGGCGGCCGCGGTTCCCCACGAGCTGATCGACCGCACCACCCTGCTGGGCTCGGTGGAGCGGATCGCCGACCGGATGAAGGCCTACGCGGCCGCCGGCGTCACCACCCTCACCCTGGCCCCCGCGGGCTTCGCCCTGGAGGAGCGGCTGGCCTCGCTGCGCGCGGGTGTGCAGGCGGCGGAGCTGGCCGGCCTGGCCTGACCGAGAGGCAACCGGGCGGGTAACCCGGACAGGTAACCCGGACGAGTGGCCGGGCGGGGAGGTTTCAGCGGCCGTGGTGGGGGCTCGGGGGTCTACCCCGCCACGGCCGTCACGCGGAACAACGCGCCGCACGGCGCGCGGTTACGGCCCCCGGCCGACTGTCCGCATCCCTCTTTCGGCGGAGTCCGCCGACACTGCTGTTGCAGCGCCCGGCGGGCCGCACTTGACTCGTTCCTCACGGAAGGTCGCGAGACGTTGCGCAGTCCCGCACGGTGCGGAGAGAGGCCCACGATGCTTTCGGCCAAGAGCCTGTTCCAGGAGATCATCGACGACGACGAGTCCTTCGCCCTCTTCTGCTCCATCGCCGCCGGCGGCGAGTCGCAAGGCGGCTGGGAGAACGCCCGGATCGCCGCGCTCGTCCCCCGGAGCGAACGCCGCCTCGCCCCCAGGATCGCCCGCCACGGCGCCGACGAGGACAAGCACGGGCGGATCTTCACCGCGCTGATGCGCAAGCGCGGACTCGACCCGGTGCCCGTCCCGCCCGACGCCGACTACACGATGCTCCTGGAGCAGGGCGGCATCGGTCTCTCCCACGACCGCCTCAGGGCGGAGCGGCCGCTGACCGTGCAGGAAGTCGTCACCTACCTCTCCCACAGCCGGGTCACCGAACAGCGGGCCGCCGAGCAGATGGCCCTGCTGCGCAGGCACTTCGGCGACCACCCCGACATCGGCCGCGCGGTCAGGATGATCGCCGACGACGAGGACGGCCACCTCGCCTACTGCCACGAGGAACTGCTGCGTCTCGCCCGCGCGGGGCACGCTCCGGCCATCCGGCGGACCCTGCGCGCGTGCGCGCTGGCCGAGATCCGCGTCTACCGCGACGTCAGCCTGGCCGTCATGGCCCGCATGGGCCGCCTGCTCGGCTGGTCCAGGGCGCGGTCGGCCGTCCTGGCGGCGGGCATCCACGCCGTCTACGTGTGGGAGCGGTTGGCCGGCTGGCGGCGCATGGTCTCCCTCGAGATGCCCGAACGCCGTGACGCGCTCGGCGGCCCCGCGACGGCGGCCCCCGAGTACGCCTGAGCCGCCCTGGAAGGCCGGCAGGCGGGCCGCTCCTAGAGCCAACCGCGCCGTTTGAACAGCCGGAACAGTAGCAGCTCCAGCACGCCCATCAGCACGATCACCGCCGGATACGACCACACCCAGTGCAGCTCCGGCATGTGCTCGAAGTTCATGCCGTAGATCCCCGCGATCATCGTGGGGACCGCGGCCATCGCCGCCCACGCCGAGATCTTCCGCATGTCGTCGTTCTGCCGGACGCTCATCTGCGCCAGATGCGCCGAGAGGATGTCCGTCACCAGCCGGTCCAGCCCCTCCACGGACTCGTTCACCCGCGTGAGGTGATCGCTCACGTCCCGGAAGAACGGCCGCGCCCGCTCGTTGACGAAGGGCACGCCCGGGACGGACGTGCTCGCGCCCGCCAGCCGGGTCAGCGGCGGCCCCAGCGGGCCGGTGGCCCGGCGGAACTCCAGGATCTGCCGCTTGAAGGTGTAGATCCGCGACGCCGTGTTGCGCGAACCGCCGCCGTCCGGCGAGAACACCTCCGCCTCCAGCTCCTCCAGGTCGGTCTGCAACTCGGTCGCCACGTCCAGGTAGTGGTCCACGGTGGCGTCGGCGATCGCGTACACCACCGCTGTGGGCCCCTTCGCGAGCAACTGGGGCTCGTCCTCGAGGCGGTGCCGCACGGCGGCCAGCGGCGCGCCCTCGCCGTGCCGGACGGTGACCACGAACGAGTCGCCGAGGAAGACCATCACCTCGCCGGTGGAGACGGCGTCGCTGTCCGCCTCGTAGACGACCGGCTTGAACACCAGGAACAGCGAGTCGTCGTACACCTCCAGCTTGGGCCGCTGGTGAGCCTTCAGGGCGTCCTCGACGGCGAGCGGGTGCAGGCCGAACTCCCGCGTGACGTGATCGAACTCCTTCTCGGTGGGCTCGTGCAGCCCGACCCACACGAAGCCGCCGCCGGCCCGTGCCTCGTCCACGGCGTCGGAGAAGTCCTCCGGGCCCTCCGTGCGACGTCCGTCGCGGTAGATGGCGCAGTCCACGATCACTGGGCGCGTTCTCCCTTCGAGTGCTCACCGGCGCACACACGCGTGCGCCTACCCTGGGCCGCATGCCCACGTTGATCCTCGTCCGGCACGGCCGGTCCACCGCCAACACCTCCGCAGTGCTCGCCGGCTGGACGCCCGGCGTCGCCCTCGACGAGCGCGGAGCCGAACAGGCCGCCGCGCTGCCCGGGCGGCTCGCGGAGCTGCCGATCGCGGAGGTCGTCACCAGCCCCCTGCAGCGCTGCCAGGAGACGCTGCGGCCCCTCCTCGACGCCCGCCCCGGTCTGCGCGCCCACACCGACGACCGGATCGGGGAGTGCCACTACGGCGACTGGTCCGGGCGCAAGCTCGCCGAGCTCACGGACGAGCCGCTGATGGAGGTCGTGCAGGCGCACCCCTCCGCGGCCGCCTTTCCCGGCGGCGAGTCCATGCGGTCCATGCAGACCCGCGCCGCGGAGGCGGTACGCGAGTGGAACGCGCGCGTGGAGCGCGACCACGGCGCCGACGCCGTCTATCTGATGTGCTCGCACGGCGACATCATCAAGTCGCTCGTCGCGGACGCACTCGGACTTCATCTCGACCTCTTCCAACGGATCTCTGTGGAACCTTGTTCCATCACTGCGATCCGGTACACCCGGCTACGCCCCTTTCTCGTGCGTCTCGGCGACACCGGCGACCTCGCCTCCCTGGCGCCGCGCGAGGAGCCTCCCGCGGGGGACGCGACCGTGGGAGGCGGTGCGGGCGCACCGTGATCGTCGCCCGCAGTAGGGTGAAGCGGTCCGCCAACGCGCGCGTACCCGCAGGGACGTTCCCCCACTCGTTCCCAGAACCACGATGACCCACGATTCCCATGGAGACAGGACGTGTCCCGTCAGGTGTTCCTCTACGACCCCCCGGACCGTTTCGTGGCCGGTACGGTCGGGCTGCCCGGGCGCCGTACCTTCTTCCTCCAGGCCACCGCCGGCGGTCGGGTGACCAGCGTCGCCCTGGAGAAGACCCAGGTCGCCGCGCTCGCCGAGCGCATGGACGAACTGCTGGACGAGGTCGTACGCCGCACGGGCGGCAGCGCGCTGGTGCCCGCCGTGCCGCCCGTCGAGAACAGCGACACGGCCCCCCTCGAGACGCCGATCGAGGAGGAGTTCCGGGTCGGCACGATGGCCCTCGCCTGGGACGGCGAGGAACAGCGCATGATCGTCGAGGCGCAGGCCCTGGTGGAACTGGAGGCCGACTCGGAGGAGGACCTCGCCGAGGCCGAGGAGAGGCTCCTCCAGGACGAGGAGAACGGCCCCCCGATGCTGCGGGTCCGGCTCACCGGCGCGCAGGCCAGAGCCTTCGCCAAGCGCGCCCTCGACGTCGTCAACGCCGGCCGGCCGCCGTGCCCGCTGTGCAGTCTGCCGCTCGACCCGGAAGGACACGTATGTCCGCGCCAGAACGGATACCGCCGGGGAGCGTGACGACCACCGACCCGGCCCTCGCCGAACTCCTCGCGCACGGCGGACTCACGGTCCGCGGACGCATCCGCGACGCCTCGAACGCGGCCCTGTACTGCACCGTCGCCCATGAGGGCCGCGAGGCCGCGTGCGTCTACAAGCCCGTGGCCGGGGAGCGGCCCCTGTGGGACTTCCCCGACGGCACCCTCGCCCAGCGCGAGGTCGCCGCCTACGAGGTCTCCGAGACGACCGGCTGGGGCCTCGTCCCGCCCACCGTGCTGCGGGAGGGGCCGTACGGCGAGGGCATGTGCCAGCTCTGGGTCGAGACGGCCCCGGAGTCCGAACTGCTGGCCCTGGTGGACGCCGAGGAGCCGGAGCCCGGCTGGAAGGCGATCGGCTTCGCCGAGGTCGGCGAGGGCCGGACCGCGCTCCTGGTGCACGCCGACGACGAGCGGCTGCGCCGGCTCGCGGTCCTCGACGCGGTGATCAACAACGCCGATCGCAAGGGCGGCCACCTGCTGCCCACCGCCGACGGCCGCCTGTACGGCATCGACCACGGCGTCACCTTCAACGCCGAGAACAAGCTCCGCACGCTCCTGTGGGGCTGGGCGGGGGAGCCCCTGACCGCAGAGGCCGTCGAGGTCCTGGAGGGCCTCAGGAGCGCCCTGGAGCCCGGCGGACCGCTGGCTGCGGTCCTGGCCCGGCTCATCACGCCCGCCGAGCTCGACGCCACCCGCGCGCGGACCGGGGCCCTGCTGGACTCCGGGCTCCACCCCGAGCCCGGCGGCGAATGGCCGGCGATCCCCTGGCCGCCCGTCTAGGACCGCCGGGCACATCGGCCGCGAACCCGCAAGAACGCCTTCCCGGCCGTCTGCACCGCTCCGGTTCGTATACGCAACTTCGGTCCGGTTACGCTCATGACATGCATGCCTGGCCCGCTTCCGAGGTCCCCGCCCTGCCTGGTCAGGGCCGCGACCTGAGGATCCACGACACCGCGACCGGCGGTCCGGTCTCCCTCGACCCCGGTCCCGTCGCCCGTATCTACGTCTGCGGCATCACGCCGTACGACGCGACCCACATCGGTCACGCGGCGACCTACAACGCGTTCGACCTCGTCCAGCGCGTGTGGCTCGACACCAAGCGGCAGGTTCACTACGTCCAGAACGTCACCGACGTCGACGACCCGCTCCTGGAGCGCGCCGAACGCGACGGCGTCGACTGGGTCGCCCTCGCCGAGAAGGAGACGGCCCTCTTCCGCGAGGACATGACGGCCCTGCGGATGCTCCCGCCGCGGCACTACATAGGCGCCGTCGAGGCCATACCCGGCATCGTCCCGCTCGTCGAGCGGCTGCGGGACGCGGGCGCCGCCTACGAACTCGACGGCGACGTCTACTTCTCCGTCGAGTCCGACCCCCATTTCGGCAAGGTCGCGAACCTGGACGCGGCGGCCATGCGGCTGCTGTCCGCGGAGCGCGGCGGCGACCCGGACCGCCCGGGGAAGAAGAACCCGCTCGACCCGATGCTGTGGATGGCCGCCCGCGAGGGCGAGCCCAGCTGGGACGGCGGCTCGCTCGGCCGCGGCCGGCCCGGCTGGCACATCGAGTGCGTGGCCATCGCCCTGGACCACCTGGGGATGGGCTTCGACGTGCAGGGCGGCGGCTCCGACCTCGCCTTCCCGCACCACGAGATGGGCGCCTCCCACGCCCAGGCGCTCACCGGCGAGTTCCCGATGGCCAAGGCGTACGTCCACGCCGGCATGGTCGCCCTCGACGGCGAGAAGATGTCCAAGTCCCGGGGCAACCTCGTCTTCGTCTCCCGGCTCCGCCAGGACGGCGTCGACCCGGCCGCGATCCGGCTCGCCCTCCTCGCGCACCACTACCGCGCCGACTGGGAGTGGACCGACCAGGTGCTGACGGACGCCGAGGCCCGCCTCGGCCGCTGGCGCGCCGCCGTCTCCCGCCCCGACGGCCCGCCCGCCGAGGCGCTCGTCGAGGAGCTGCGCGAAGCACTCGCCGACGATCTCGACGCCCCGGCCGCGCTCGCCGCCGTCGACCGCTGGGCCGCGCTCCAGCAGGAGCGGGGCGGCGCCGACATCGGCGCCCCCGGCGTCGTCTCGCGGGCGGTGGACGCGCTGCTCGGCGTGGCGCTGTAAGACGTCGGCACCGTCAGACGAGAGGGGCGCCTCCCGATCCCGGGAGGCGCCCCTCGGCCGCTCACGGCCCCGTACGTTCCGCGGGTTCCGTCGTCCCGCGTGATCGTGCGCGATCCTCACCGCGGGGCGAACGCCCGGGGCGATCCGCTCAGTCGTCGGACGAATCGCTGTCGTCCGGAGTGTCCCCGCTGGACTTCGGCGGCTTGGGGGGCCGGGTGCGCTCCCCGGGGTCGGGCGGGCCGCCGCCGTCCCGACGCCGCAGGTAGCGCTCGAACTCGCGGGCGATCGCCTCGCCCGACGCCTCCGGCAGCTCCGCGGTGTCCCGGGCCTCCTCCAGCGTCTGCACGTACTCGGCCACCTCGGTGTCCTCGGCGGCCAGCTGGTCCACGCCCACCTGCCAGGCCCGCGCGTCCTCGGGCAGCTCGCCCAGCGGGATGCGCACGTCGATCAGGTCCTCCAGGCGGTTGAGGAGGGCCAGCGTCGCCTTCGGGTTCGGTGGCTGCGAGACGTAGTGCGGCACCGCCGCCCAGAGGCTCACCGCGGGCACGCCCGCATGCGTGCACGCCTCCTGCAGGACGCCGACGATGCCCGTGGGGCCCTCGTACTTGGTCTCCTCCAGGTCCATCCGCTGCGCCAGGTCGGCGTCCGACGTGGTCCCGCTGATCGGCACCGGACGCGTGTGCGGGGTGTCGCCGAGCAGCGCGCCCAGGATGACCACCAGCTCCACGCCCAGCTCGTGGGCGAAGCCCAGCAGCTCGTTGCAGAACGAGCGCCAGCGCATGGACGGTTCGATGCCGCGCACGAGCACCAGGTCGCGCGGTTTGTCGCCGCCGACCCGGACGACCGACAACCTTGTCGTGGGCCATGTGATCTTGCGCACGCCGGCGTCCAGCCACACCGTGGGGCGGTTCACCTGGAAGTCGTAGTAGTCCTCGGCGTCCAGCGCCGCGAACACCTCGCCCTTCCACTCCCGCTCCAGGTGCGCGACCGCGGTGGAGGCGGCGTCGCCGGCATCGTTCCAGCCCTCGAACGCGGCCACCATGACCGGGTCGATCAGCTCGGGAACCCCCTCGAGCTCGATCACCCAGCGCCTCCTTCCGACGTGCCCTCGCTTGACCACCCAACCTTACGGCGTTCTGCGGGGGCGCCCGCAGCCCCCTCGCACGGGGGAGTGACCGGATCACTGCCCCGTTCGCCACCCCGGGACACCCCGCGTCATCGGATCTGTCGCCGACCGGCGAAGCCCCGCGAAGACGCCCGTGGCCAACCGCCGTCATGAGCCGCCCCTCGTCACCGGACTACAGCGAGGACCGCAGCCACTGCTCGACGCTCGCGATGTGCACCGTCGCCCATGAACGCGCGGCCTCCGCGTCCCGGTCGCGCAGCGCCGCCAGGATCGCCCGGTGCTCGCGCAGGGTCCCGGCGACCGCGTCCTCCTGCGTCAGCCCGCGCCAGATACGGGCCCGGGTGGTGGGCCCGGACAGTCCGTCGAGCAGCGAGCACAGCACCGAGTTGCCGGCGCTCTGCACGATGCCCCGGTGGAACTCCAGGTCGCAGGCGACGAGTTCCTCCACCGACGGATCGCCCCCGAGCTTGTCCAGCTGGGACTCCAGCGCGTCCAGCTGCTGCTCGCTGACGCGCAGCGCGGCCATCGCGGTGGCGGCCGGCTCCAGGATGCGGCGCACCGCGAGGAACTCCAGGACGGTGTCGTCGCGGTGGAAGTCGACGACGAAGCTCAGCGCCTCCAGGAGCAGTTGGGGATCGAGGCTGGTCACGTACGTGCCGTCGCCCTGCCGTACGTCCAGGATCCGGATCAGCGACAGGGCGCGCACCGCTTCGCGCAGTGAGTTGCGGGACAGGCCCAGCTCGGCGGCCAGCTCGCTCTCCTTGGGCAGCCGGTCCCCGGGGCGCAGCGCACCCGAGACGATCATGCCCTTGATCCGCTCGATCGCCTCGTCGGTGACTGCCATGTCGGTCCTCCTGTCGTTCGCCGCCCGAGACATCCGATGTCTCAGCGGCCATTATGAGGCCAGATCGGCGCACTGCCCCCGAAGCGGGGATCGCCGACCGCCCTCCGGGCCCCTCCCCGGCGCGCGTCTCGCCATACGGACGAGAGGGGAGGGTCGGGTCCGCCGGGCGCCGCCCACTCGGACGCCTGCTCGACGGCTCGAACGGTGGTTCCCCAGGTCGGGTACGGTTGCTGACGCCACCGGAACATCAGGAGCGTCCCGTAATGTCCCAGGAACTGCGTGCCGTCGAGTGGACCGGAGACGGTCTGGTCCTCATCGACCAGACGCTGCTGCCGTACCGATACGAGACCGTGGTCGTCCGCGATGTGGACACGCTGGTCGACGCCATCCGCCGACTGGTCGTGCGGGGAGCTCCCGCCATCGGCGCGGCCGGCGCGTACGGCGTCGCGACGGCCCTGCTCCAGGGCGAGCGCGAGGGCTGGTCCGAGGGCGAGGTGCGCGCGGCCGTCGCCCGCGTCCGCGAGGCGCGTCCGACAGCGGTGAACCTCATGGTGTGCGTCGACCGGGTCATGACCCGCTTCGCCGAGGGGCTCGACGCGGTCCTCGCGGAGGCGGCCGCCGTCCAGCGCGAGGACGTCGACGCCAACCGCGCGATGGGCGCCGCCGGCGCGGACTGGCTGCTGAAGCGGGTCGGCGAGGACCGCCCCCTGCGCGTCCTGACGCACTGCAACACCGGCGCGCTGGCCACCGCGGGCTGGGGCACCGCCCTCGGCGTCGTCCGCGAACTGCACGCGCGCGGACGTCTGGAGGTGGTGTACGCCGACGAGACCCGCCCGCTGCTCCAGGGCTCGCGGCTGACCGCCTGGGAGCTCGTCCAGGAGGGCATCGCGCACTTCGTCCAGGCCGACGGCGCGGCGGCCGGCACGATCCTGCGCGGCGAGGTCGACGCGGCGATCGTCGGCGCCGACCGCATCGCGGCCAACGGCGACACCGCCAACAAGGTCGGCACCGTGGGCGTGGCCCTCGCCTGCGCCGACGTCGGCGTCCCGTTCCTGGTGGCCGCGCCCACCACCACGGTCGACCTCTCCACGGCGACCGGCGCGGACATCCACATCGAACTCCGGGGCGAGGAGGAGGTGTTGGAGTGGGCGGGCGTGCGCACGGCGCCGGTCGGCTCACGCGGCCACAACCCCGCGTTCGACGTCACGCCGGGCCGCCTGGTGACGGGCCTGGTCACCGAGCGGGGCGTGCTGGAGGTCTCCGCCGGGGAACTGCCCGGCGACCGACTGCGCTGAACCCCCGGCGCGTGTTCGGGCGGCCCGCGCGTCGGGGGCGGTGCGCTGCGCTCAGCGGCGGGTGAGTTCCAACTCCAGCAGCCACTCGACGACTTCGGTGTGGTGGCGGGCCTGACGCGGGTGGTCGCCCCACACGTACAGACCGTGCCCGGCCACGACCACGGCGGGCATCCGGGGGTCGCGGGCCGCCTCCAGCCGGTCGCCGAGCACCTTCATGTCCTGGCTGTTGGCGATGACCGGCAGCGTCACCTCGACGTCGTGGGCGGGCTGGCCGACGCCCTTGAGCATCTCCAGGTCCCGGAAGACGATGCCCCCCGGGTGCCGGTACCCCAGGGCCACGGACGCCACCGTGTGCACGTGCACCACGGCCCCGGCGCCGGTCAGCGCGGCCACGCGCGCGTGCAGTTCGGCCTCCGCGGACGGCCGTCCGCCGTTCACCGCGGCGCCCTGGGCGTCCACCAGCACCACGTCGGCCGGCGTCAGTTCGCCCTTGTCCCGGCCGCTCGCCGTGACGGCGAGCCGCAGCGGCTCGCGGGTCAGGACGACCGACAGGTTGCCGGACGTGCCGCGCATCCAGCCGAAGGAGGCGAAGCGGGCGGACTCGGCGGCCAGGACCGCGCCCGCCTCCTCCAGGTCCGGTGCGGTGATCTCGGCGGTCATACGGTGCTCCCGGTGGTGCTGACGGTGATCTCGTCGAACGACCCCGCCTGCGCGTGGTCCCCGACTCCCTGCTCGAAGAACGGTTCGCCGGGCCGCCGCACGCCGACGGTGTGCCAGCCCGCCGCGCGGGCCGCGTCCAGTTCGCCCGGCCGGTCGGACAGGAACAGCAGACGGGACGGCTCGACGCCGGTCGCGGCCGCGATGCGGCGGTACGACGGCGGCTCCTGCTTGGGACCGGCGTTCTCGGTGTCGTACAGGCCGCTGACGAGCGGCGTGAGGTCGCCCTCCGGGCTGTTCGCGAACCAGGCCCGCTGTGCGGCCACCGATCCGGACGAGTAGACGTACAGCCGCAGCCCCGCCGCGTGCCAGGCGCGCAGCCGCGGTACGACGTCGTCGTAGAAGTGCGAGACGAGGTCGCCGCGGGCGAAGCCCTCGGACCAGATGACGCCCTGGAGGGTCTTCAGCGGGGTCGCCTTGCGGTCGTCGTCCAGCCAGGCGTTCAGCGTCTTCTCGACCGCGGCCGCGTCGGCGTCGGGCTCGCCCGTCAGCTCCCGCACCTGGGCGATCGCGCGCGCCACCGCCGGCTCCTCGGCCCGTTCGGCGAGCAGTTCGGCGAACCGTGCGCGTGAGTACGGGTACAGCACGTCGACGACGAAGCCCGTGGCGCTCGTGGTGCCCTCGATGTCGAGCACCACGGCGTCCACGCCGAACGTCAGGTGCCGCACGCTCACGCGGCGTCCCGGTCGGCCGCGTGGCCGGCCGCGATCGTGTCGTAGTCGGGGAAGCGGGCGGCGATGGCGGAGCCGGTGAAGGTGCCGATCCAGCCGTCCTCCTCGTGGAAGAAGCGGATCGCCGTGAACGACGGCTCGGTGCCCATGTCGAACCAGTGGGTGGTGCCGCGCGGGACGCCCAGCAGGTCGCCCTTCTCGCACAGGACCGCGTGCACCTCGCCCCCGACGTGCAGATAGAAGATGCCCGAGCCGGAGACGAAGAAGCGGACCTCGTCGTCGTCGTGGGTGTGCTCCTGGAGGAACTTCTCGCGGGCGGCCTTCGCCTTCGCCGGGAACTCCGGGTCGTCGCTGGGGTGCAGGCCGAGGACGTCGACGGTGGTGAAGCCCTCCTCGGCGTTCAGCTTCTCGATCTCCGGGCCGTACGCGGCGAACACCGTGTCGCTGTCGGCGTCCGCGGGCACGTCCTCGCGGACCGGCCACTGCTCGTAGCGCACGCCCAGCGGCTTGAGGGCCCGCTCGATCTCGGCGGGGTCGCTGGTGCGGCGGACCAGCGTCTGCGGGCCGGACTCGGACCAGGTCGTCAGCAGCGTCATGGGAGCAACTCCGGAAGTCTGGAAGGAGAGTGGGGGAGAGGAACGGGGGCGAAGAGTGGGGGAGCGCGCGGGGGCGGGGCGGTGGAGGAACGGCACTCGACCGCGACACGTCAGGGCGCATGCCGGTTCCGTGATGGTAACCGCCGATGCTGGACGCACCGGCTGTGATGAGGCCGTTGTCTCATATGGCGAGATTAGATGTCCATTCCTTTGACGTCTGGCTGAAAACGTTCTCATCATCTGCATATGAAGACGCTGCTGCTCGTGCGGCGGCTGTACGTGGACCTGCTCCGGTCGACCACGGCCAGCTGTCGCTGACCCCTCCCGGAGCCCCGCCGCGCCCCCGTACCCGGGGCGTCTCCCGCCACCTCGCCGTGGCTCGTTCCCGCCTCCCGCTCCGGTCGCGCACTCTCCCGCCCGCTCGCCCCACGCGCCTGTTCTCGCGCCCCTCTTCGCGCCTTTTCGCGTCACCCCGTACCTGGAGCTCCTCATGTCCCGTGCCCGTCTGCCTCTCGCCGCGCTCTCCCTCGCCTCCCTCTCCGCGCTAGTCCTGTCGGGTTGCTCCCAGTCCTCGGACGCCTCCACGGGCACGGGCGGCGACACCGCGGCCCCGGCCGCCGCCGCCACCGGCAAGAAGCCCGCGCCGTTCGACGCCGGCGCGGTGAAGGTGGCCCTGGTGCGGCAGAGCGGCGCCGGCGACTACTTCGAGCAGTGGGGCAACGGCGCGAAGGCCCAGGCCAAGGCCCTCGGCATCGACCTGACCGTGTACGACGCCCAGGCCGACAACGCCAAGCAGGCCACCGACCTGTCCTCGGCGATCAACTCCGGCGCGAAGGCCATCATCATCGACCACGGCTTCCCGGCCACCATCCAGCCGGAGATCGACAAGGCCGTGAAGAAGGGCGTCAAGGTCGTCGTCTACGACGTGGACACGCCCACCAAGGGCGTCGTCTCCACGGAGCAGGACGACGCGAGCATGGCGAAGGCCGTCCTCGACGTGATGGCCCGGAAGATCGGCAAGAACGCCAAGGTCGGCTATGTCAACGTCGCCGGGTACGCGGCCCTCGACAAGCGCGACACCGTCTGGAAGTCAACGGTGACCGCCGAGGCCTGGAAGCAGCAGTTCAAGGTCGGCAAGGTCACCGACTCCACGGCCACCGACAACGTGCCCCTGGTCTCCGCCGCGCTCACCCAGCACTCCGATGTCACCGGCCTCTTCGCGCCCTACGACGAGCTCGCCAAGGGCGCCGTGCTCGCCGTGCAGAACAAGAAGCTGCAGGACAAGGTCAAGGTGTTCGGCGCGGACGTCTCCAACGCCGACATCCAGCAGATGACCGCCGCCGACAGCCCCTGGGTCGCGACGGCCGGCACCGACCCGTCCGCCGTCGGCGCGGCCGTCGTGCGCACGACCGCCCTGGAGCTGGCCGGCCGGCTCGGCAAGACCTCGGTGGAGTTCCCGGCCGTCGCCATCACCCAGGACTTCCTGCGCGAGAAGAAGATCGCGAACATGGACCAGCTGCGGAAGGCGCTTCCCGCGCTGAACCTGTCCCAGGTCTCCACCGCGGACTGGATAGCGAATGTCGCCCACTGAGCCCGTCGAGCCCGCGGCCCCGGCCGTCACGCTCACCGACGTCAGCATGGCCTTCGGCGGCAAGACGGTGCTCGCCTCCGTCTCGCTCGACATCGCGCCGGGCAGCGTGGTCGCGTTGCTCGGCGCGAACGGCGCCGGCAAGTCGACGCTGATCAAGGTCCTCTCGGGCGTCCACACCGGCCACGGCGGCCAGGTACGCGTCGGAGGCGTCCCGGTCGCCCTCGACTCCCCGCTCGCCGCCCGCCAGTTGGGCATCCAGACGGTGCACCAGCGGATCGGCGAGGGCATCGTGCCCGGGCTCACCGTCGCCGAGAACCTGGTGTTCGAGGAGCTCGCGCAACGGCGCGGCAACCCGTTCGTCAGCGGCCGCGCCACACTGGCCCGCGCCCGTGAGATCCAGGCGGGCCTCGGCCTGGACTGGAGCGATGCGGTGCTGAAGCAGGACGTCACCGAACTGGGCATCTCCGACCGGCAGTTGCTCATCCTGGCCCGCGCGCTGGCGACCCGCCCCCGGCTGCTCATCCTCGACGAGCCCACGTCGGCGCTCTCCGCCACCGAGGCGGAGCGGCTGTTCGCGCTCGTCGCGAGGATGCGCGAGGACGGCATCGCGGTCCTGTACGTCTCCCACCGGCTCGGCGAGATCGACGCGCTCGCCGACCGGCTGGTCGTCCTGCGCGACGGTCTCCTCACCGAGGACCAGGTCAGGCCCTTCGACTGGGACGCCGCCCTGCGCGCCATGCTGGCCCAGGCGCAGGAGGCCACGACCGCCCGGCCCGTCCGGGAGGGCGCCCCGGGCGAGATCCTGCTCTCCCTGCGCGGCGTGCGGCTCTTCGAGGGCCGCGCGCCGCTCGACCTCGACCTGCGCGCGGGCGAGGTGACCGGCGTCGTCGGCCTGCTGGGCGCGGGCAAGACCGAGCTGGCCCGGGGTCTGTTCGGGGCCGAGCCCTTCGCCGCGGGAGCCGTCGAACTGGACGGCGACGCCTACGCGCCCCGCCGCCCCGCCGACGCCATCCGCGCCGGCGTCCACCTGGTCCCCGAGGATCGGCACGCCGACGCCCTCGTGCCCGGCTGGTCGGTCGCCCGGAACGTCTCGCTGCCGTTCCTGAGATCCCTGTCCAGGGGCGGGCTCGTGAGCCGCTCCCGCGAGGACGCCCTCGGCCGCGACACGATCGGCGCGCTCGGCGTCGTCGCCCGCGACGAGCACAGCACCGTCGAGGAGCTGTCCGGCGGCAACCAGCAGAAGGTCGTCGTCGGCCGCTGGCTGGCCGCCACCCCCCGTGTCCTCATCCTGGACGAGCCGTTCCGAGGCGTGGACATCGGCGCCCGGCGCGACATCGGCCGCCGGGCCCGCGCCCTGGCCGCCGAAGGCGCGGCCGTCCTCGTGCTGTCCGCGGACGTCGACGAGGTCCTGGAGGTCGCCGACCGCGTCGTCGTCCTCGCGGGCGGCGAGGTCCACCTGGACGCGTACGGCGAAGAAGCGGAACGCGACCGCGTGATCCAGACCATCTCGGCGTCCCTCTGATGCCGGCCCCCCACGAAGGCCCAGGAAGCACCCCATGACCACTGCCCAGAGCACCGAGGTCCCCACCAAGGCGGCGCTCCCGCCGGTGACCTCCACCGCGGTGCGCGTCCAGAACGCCGTCATCAAGTACGGCTTCATCTTCGTGACGGTCGCGCTGTTCCTCTACTTCGCGCTGAGCGAGGCATCCTTCCGCGAGTCCGCGACCCTCCTCGACACCCTGCGCTACGTGTCCGTCGCCGCGATCCTCGGTCTGGGCGTCACCTTCACCATGGCCGTCGGCGGAATGGACATGTCCGTCGGCGCCGTCGCCGGTCTGGGCGTCTCGGTCGCCGCGCAGACGATGGTCGTCCAGAACCAGGTCGGCACGGTCGCGATACTCGCCGTCCTGCTGGCCGGCGCGCTCGCCGGCCTGCTCAACGCCCTGCTGATCGTCGTCCTGAAGATCCCCGACATGCTCGCCACGCTCGGCACGATGTTCGTCATCCAGGGCGGCAAGCTCATCCTCGTCGACGGTCAGTCGATCACCCCGGGCATGACCCTGTCCGACGGGTCGACCGCGCCGGGCAGATTCACCGACGGTTTCCTCAAGATCGACCGCGGGACGGTCCTCGGCGTGCCGATCTCCGTGGTCGTCTTCGCCGGCCTGACGGTCGCCGCCTGGGTCTTCCTCGCCCGTACCCGCTGGGGCCGCGTCCTCTACGCCATCGGCGCCAACCCCGAGGCCTCCCGACTGGCCGGCATCCGGGTCGGCGCCTACCGCGCCCTCGCCTACGTCATCTCCGGAGTCCTCGCCTCCGTCGGCGGCCTCATCCTGGCCTCCCGGATCGGCCAGGGCGACGTCTCGGCCGGCACCTCCCAGCTGCTGGAGGCGGTCGCGGTGGCGCTCGTCGGCACCTCCGTCCTGGGCCGCGGCCGTCCCAACGTCTGGGGCACGGCCCTCGGCGCGGTGCTCATCGGCGTCATCACCACCGGCCTCACCATCAAGGGCCTGCCGTACTACACGCAGGACGTCGTCGAGGGCGCGGTGCTGATCCTCGCCCTGGTCTTCAGCTTCACTCTGTCCAAGCGCCGCACCGCATAAGGGAGTTCACCGACCATGGGCTACCGCATCCTGGAGACCGACGACATCCCCGCCTACCTGAGCGAGCGGGGCCACTGGCCCGACCCGGCCGACATCGAGGTCCGGGAGGTGTCGGACGGCAACATGAACCGCGTGTTCCTGGCCTCCTCCGCCGACGGCGCCCGCCGCCTCGCCGTCAAGCAGGCCCTGCCGTGGGTCCGCGTCGCCGGGCCCTCCTGGCCGATGAGCCCCGACCGCGCCGACGCCGAGGCCCGCGCCTACCGGCAGGTCGCCAGGGTCGCCCCCGACAGGATCCCGACGGTCCACGGCTACGACCCCGAGAACCACGCCCTCGTCATGGAGGACATGTCCGACCTCGATGTCCTGCGCACCCTGCTCAACGCGGGGGCCCCGTACGGCCCGCATACCTCGGCGGGGGTCGGCGAGTTCGTCGCCCGGCTCTCCTTCGCCACCAGCGACTTCGGCATGCCGTCCGCCGAGCGCAAGGCGCTGATCGCCGCCTCCGTCAGCCCGGAACTGTGCAAGATCACCGAGGACGTGGTCCTGTCCGAGCCGTATGTCGAGCACGAACACAACCACTGGCTCCCGGACCTCGACGACCTGGCCACCGCCTTGCGCGCCGACACCCGCCTGCGCACCGAGGTCGCCGACCTCCGCCACACCTTCATGACCGGCGCCCAGGCACTCCTGCACGGCGACCTGCACACCGGCAGCGTCATGGTCGGCGCCCGCGAAGGCGCCCCCGTCGTACGGGTCTTCGACCCCGAGTTCTCCTTCGTCGGCCCGATCGGCTACGACCTGGGCCTGTACTGGGCCAACGCGCTGGTCTCCGAGGAGCGGGCCCGCGCCCTCGGCGCCCTGTCCGACCACGCCGACCAGCTCCGCCTCTCCTGGGAGGCGTTCGAGGCCGACTTCCGCCGCCTGTGGCCGACCCGCGTCGACACCTTCTTCGACGACGCCTATCTCGACCGGTTCCTGCGCCGCGTGTGGACCGACTCCGTCGGCTACGCGGGCGCCGAGATCGTCCGCCGCGTCATCGGCTTCGCCCACCTGACCGACCTGACGACCCTGCCGGACCCGGTGCCGGCGTCCAGGCGCGCGCTGCTGCTGGGACGTGAACTCATCGTGCGGCGCGGGGAGCTGGAGGACGTCGAGGCGGTCCGTGCGCTCGTGGAGTCGCTCGCCTGACCGGCTTCGGGTCGGGTGGCGCCGCTCCGTGCGGGCGGCGCCGCCCGGCGCGCGCAGCCGTGCGGGCGCACGGGCAGGCGAAAGGGGCGGCTCCATAGGGGTGGAGCCGCCCCTTTCCCGGTTCCGGCCCCGGTACGGAGGGGCCGTCCCCCGGCGCCGGCCCCGGTCAGGGGAGTGGGGGCCGGCGGAGGGTCTGGTGCGCAAGGGCCGGGACTCGCCGGCCTTCTTCCGGCGGAACTACTTCTTGTCGAGCAGGTCCTGCACCTTGGCGCGGACCTCGTCCGTGGCCAGGCCGCGGATCGTCAGCGTCGTACGGCGGCGCAGCACGTCGTCCGCCGTCTCGGCCCACTCGTTGTCGCGGGCGTAGACGACCTGCGCCCAGATCTCCGGCGCGTCCGGGTGGACCCGCTCGCGCAGCCCGGGGTCGTCGTTGGCCAGCCGGGCGATGTCGAAGGCGAGCGAGCCGTAGTGGGTGGCCAGGTGCTTGGCGGTGTCGGCCGCCATGCGCGGGCCGGGCGCCGGGCTGTCGACCAGCAGCCGGTGGGCGACCGCGCGCGGGTTGGCGACGCCGGGCAGCGGCAGCTTCCTCGGCAGGGAGGAGACCGGCTCGAAGTCGTCGCCCAGGGGGTGGCCGGGCAGCGCCTCCAGCTTCTGCATGACCGTCCGTCCGATGTGCCGGAACGTCGTCCACTTGCCGCCCGCGACGGACAGCATGCCGCCACGGCCTTCCGTGACCACAGTCTCGCGCTTGGCCTTGGCCGTGTCGCCGGGCCCGCCCGGCAGCACGCGCAGACCCGCGAACGCGTACGTGATCAGGTCGCGGTCGAGCTGCTGGTCGCGGATGGAGAACGCGGCCTCGTCGAGTATCTGGGCCGTGTCCTTCTCGGTGACCGCGACGTCCGCCGGGTCGCCCTCGTACTCCTCGTCGGTGGTGCCGAGCAGCAGCATGTCCTCCCAGGGGAGGGCGAAGGTGATGCGGTACTTGTCGATGGGCGTCGCGAGCGCGGCACGCCAGGGCGCGGTGCGCTTGAGCACCAGGTGCGCGCCCTTGGACAGGCGGATCGAGGGCGCCGCGTTCGGGTCCTCCATCCGGCGCAGGTGGTCCACCCAGGGGCCGGTCGCGTTCAGCACCAGCCGGGCGTCGACGCCGAACTCGTCGCCGGAGAGCCGGTCGCGCAGCTCGGCGCCGGTGACCCGGCCCCTGGTGAAGCGCAGACCGCGGACCTCGGCGTGGTTGAGGACGACCGCGCCCGCCTCGACGGCCGCGCGGACCGTCATCAGCGCCATGCGCGCGTCGTTCATCTGGTCGTCGCCGTAGACGGCCACGGCCTTGAGGTTGTCGGTGCGCAGCTCGGGCACGTCCTGCGCGGCCTTGGCCGGGGACAGGAGGTGACCGACGCCGTCGCCGAACGCCGACAGCGCGGAGTAGGCGAAGACGCCCGCCCCGAGCTTCGCCGCGCCGTGCGGCCCGCCCTTGTACACGGGGAGGTAGAACGTGAGCGGGTTCGCCAGGTGGGGGGCCACCTGGCGGGAGACCGCACGGCGCTCGAAGTGGTTCTCCGCGACCAGCTTCACCGCGCCGGTCTGCAGGTAGCGCAGACCGCCGTGGAGAAGCTTGGAGGAGGCGGAGGAGGTGGCGCCGGCGAAGTCGCCGGCGTCGACCAGAGCCACCCTGAGGCCGGACTGCGCGGCGTGCCAGGCGGTGGAGATGCCCAGGATGCCGCCGCCGATCACGAGAAGGTCGTACGACGCCTTGGAGAGCTGCTCCCGGGTCTCGGCGCGGCTCGGGTTGGAGCCGGACGCCGGGTGCGTCCCCAGGGCAGGTACGGACTGCAGGGTGGGCTGACTGGTCATTTCGGGTCTTACTCCTCGTCCTCGAGCCAGCCCATGGTCCGCTCGACGGCCTTGAGCCAGCTCTTGTACTCACGGTCGCGGGTGTCCGCGTCCATGCGGGGGGTCCACTCGGCGGCCCGTCGCCAGTTCGCGCGCAGGTCGTCGGTGCTGTTCCAGAAGCCGACGGCGAGGCCGGCGGCGTAGGCGGCGCCGAGGCAGGTGGTCTCGGCGACCATCGGGCGCACCACCGGCGCGTCCAGGAAGTCGGAGAGCGTCTGCATCAGCAGGTTGTTGGAGGTCATGCCGCCGTCGACCTTGAGGGCCGCGAGCTCGACGCCGGAGTCCTTCGTCATGGCGTCGGTGATCTCGCGGGTCTGCCAGGCCGTCGCCTCCAGGACGGCGCGCGCGAGGTGCGCCTTGGTGACGTACCGGGTGAGGCCGGCGATCACACCGCGGGCGTCGGAACGCCAGTACGGGGCGAACAGACCGGAGAAGGCCGGCACGAAGTAGGCGCCGCCGTTGTCCTCGACGGAGAGCGCGAGCGTCTCGATCTCGGCGGCGGTGGAGATGAGGCCCATCTGGTCGCGCATCCACTGCACCAGCGAGCCGGTGACGGCGATCGAGCCCTCCAGGGCGTACACCGGCTTGTCGTCGCCGATGCGGTAGCCGACCGTGGTCAGCAGGCCCGAGTAGGAGTTGATGATCTTCTCGCCGGTGTTCATCAGCATGAACGTGCCGGTGCCGTACGTCGACTTGGCCTCGCCCTCGGCGAAACAGGTCTGGCCGAACAGGGCCGCCTGCTGGTCGCCGAGCGCGGAGGCGACCGGGATGCCGCCCAGCAGGTCGCCCAGCCGGCCGCCGGCGACCTCGCCGTAGACCTCGGCGGAGGAGCGGATCTCGGGGAGCATGGACAGCGGGACGCCGATGGACTCGGCGATCTTCTCGTCCCACTCCAGGGTGTGCAGGTTCATCAGCATGGTGCGGGAGGCGTTGGTGACGTCGGTGTAGTGCTTGCCGCCGTCGACGCCGCCGGTCAGGTTCCAGATGACCCAGGTGTCCATGGTGCCGAAGAGGATGTCGCCCGCCTCGGCGCGCTCGCGCAGGCCCTCGACGTTGTCGAGCAGCCAGCGGGCCTTGGGGCCGGCGAAGTACGAGGCCAGCGGAAGGCCGGTCTCGCGGCGGAAGCGGTCCTGGCCGACGTTGCGGCCGAGCTCGCGGCACAGGGCGTCGGTGCGGGTGTCCTGCCAGACGATGGCGTTGTGGACGGGCTCGCCGGTGTTCTTGTCCCACAGCAGCGTGGTCTCACGCTGGTTGGTGATGCCGATCGCCTTGATGTCGTCGCGGGTGATGCCGGCCTTCTCGATGGCTCCGGCGACGACCTCCTGGACGTTGGTCCAGATCTCGTTGGCGTCGTGCTCGACCCAGCCCGGCTTGGGGAAGATCTGCTCGTGCTCCTTCTGGTCGACGGAGACGATCCGGCCGTCGCGGTCGAAGACGATGCAGCGGGAGGAGGTGGTGCCCTGGTCGATGGCGGCGATGAAGGGGCCGGCGGTGTGCGCGTCGGTCACGGTGTGCTCCTGGGGTTCCGTGGAGAGAGGGCTGTCTGTACGGCGCTGCTGACTACGCGGTGCAACTGGTGCTCTCAAGCAAAAGCGACGTTGTAGATGCCTGCAGCGATCGCGCCGCCGATCAGCGGGCCGACCACCGGGATCCAGGCGTAGCTCCAGTCGGAGCCGCCCTTGTTGGGCAGGGGCAGGAGGGCGTGCACGATGCGGGGGCCGAGGTCGCGGGCCGGGTTGATCGCGTACCCGGTCGGGCCGCCGAGCGACAGGCCGATCGAGACGACCACGAGCGCGGTGATCAGCGCGCCCAGGTTGCCCAGGCCGTTGCCCTTGTCGTTCAGGCCCTGCGTGAGGACGGCGAGCACCAGCACGATGGTGCCGATGATCTCCGTGGCGAGGTTCTGCCAGACGACGCGGATCTCCGGGCCGGTGGAGAAGACGCCCAGGACCGGGCCGGCGCCCGCTTCCTGCGCCTCGACGGCCTTGGCCTCGGTGGCCTGCGCGCCCGGACCGCCGACGATCTCGCGGTCGGTCAGGTGCGCGTGGAACTGGCCGTAGTAGGCGACCCAGACCAGGGTCGCGCCGATGGCGGCGCCGAGCAGCTGGCCGGCCCAGTAGACCGGAACGTTGCCCCAGTCGTCGTCCTTGATCGCGAGTGCGAGGGTGACCGCAGGGTTGAGGTGGGCCCCGGAGAGGGGGGCCGAGGTGTAGACGGCCGTCAGAACGGCGAAACCCCACCCGAAGGTGATGGCGAGCCAGCCGGCGTTGCGGGCCTTGGAGGCCTTCAGCGTGACGGCGGCGCAGACGCCACCGCCCAGCAGGATGAGTATGGCGGTACCGATGGTCTCGCCGATGAAGATGTCGGAGCTGGACACCCGCGACTCCTTTGTCCTTCGTCCAGGGAAGCCGAACCCCGGGTCCCACCGGGGGTTCGAGCGCCCTCGGGGGTGAGAGCGATGCCGGCCTTTGGCGTTGTCACACTCTAGCGCGTATTGCCGGTAGGTGTTCGACAATGCCGACCGATGGACGGGAGTCTTGCCCGGCGGTTACGTGTGCGTCAAGAGTGCTGTTATCGAAAACGCGATCGTTATTGATCGGCGTAAGTCATCGATCTTCGCGTGGGTGCGCATGCACTCGCCCCCGATGTCCGCTTCGGATGACTTGCGCAGGGTGGGGCAGCGGCCGGAACGTCGTCCGACGCCCCGGCCCAGGTCGTGCACACGGCTCGGACGGCCGCTCGGACGGCCTGCTCGGGCGGCCTGCTCCGGCGAGGCGGCCGCCGACGGCTCAGAAGCGCCCGGCGCCCAGGTCCCGCGACACCGCGCGGGCGCAGTCGCGCACCGCCGCGATCAGCTCGGGACGCAGCTCGCCGTCCCGCGCCAGGCGCTCCACGGCGCCGGTGACCCCGACCGCGCCCACGGGCATGCGCCGGCGGTCGTGGATGGGCGCGGCGATGGACGCCACGCCCTCCCAGGTCTCCTCCACGTCGGCCGCGTACCCGCGCGCGCGGGTGAGGTCGAGGATGTTCTCGAAGGCGTCCGGCTCGCACACCGTGCGGTCGGTGAACGGCTTGCGGTCGGCCTCCAGGGCCTCGCTGTGGGCCACCGGGTCGTAGGCCGACAGCACCTTGCCCAGCGCCGTGGAATGCAGCGGCTGCATGGCCCCGATCTCCAGCACCTGCCGGCTGTCGTCGGGCCGGAAGACGTGGTGCACGATCAGCACGCCCTGCTGGTGCAGCACTCCCAGGTGGACGCTCTCTCCGCTGGAGCGGGCCAGGTCGTCCGTCCACACCAGGGCACGCGCGCGCAGTTCGTGCACGTCCAGATAGGTCGTGCCCAGGCGCAGCAGCTCCGCGCCCAGCTGGTAGCGCCCGGAGACGTCGTCCTGCTCGACGAAACCCTCGTGCTGCAGGGTGCGCAGGATTCCGTGCGCGGTGCCCTTGGCCAGGCCCGTGGACGAGGCGATGTCCGACAGACCCAGCCGCCGCTCGCCGCCGGCCAGCAGTCGCAGCATCGCAGCCGCACGTTCGACCGACTGGATGTTCCGTGCCATCGCCGTCCTGCCTCCGTCCCCTTCGGCCGTCAACGCCCGGCATCTGCTGCCGTCGTTCGGCAATGTCGAACACTACCGGTCCATGCCGACCCTTCGCTAATGGTCGGTCGATACGTGTTACGCCACGCGTCTCCCGGCGGCGACGCGCCCGTCGCCCGGCCGTGCCCGGCCGCCCGTCGCCCCCGCCGGGGCCCGTATCCGCCCCCGCGGGACCCGTCCGCCCCGTGGACGCCCCTGACCATAAGGCCTCCGTCCCGGCTACCCTGACGGCGTGCGCACTCCTCGGGACGCTTCGTCACCCGCATCCTGAGAACACGCAAAGCCGACAGCCGTCGCATCTGAGGGAGCCCTTTCATGGCCTCTGTGCCGCCGACCCCTTCCGCCGACAGCCGGACCCGTGTGTCCGCGCTCCGAGAGGCCCTGGCCACCCGTGTGGTGGTGGCCGACGGAGCGATGGGCACCATGCTCCAGGCCCAGGAGCCCACCCTGGAGGACTTCGAGAACCTCGAGGGTTGCAACGAGATCCTCAACCTGACCCGCCCGGACATCGTCCGCTCGGTGCACGAGGAGTACTTCGGCGCGGGCGTGGACTGCGTCGAGACCAACACGTTCGGCGCAAACCACTCCGCCATGGCCGAGTACGACATCGCCGACCGCGTGTACGAGCTCTCCGAGGCGGGCGCCCGCATCGCCCGCGAGACCGCCGACGCCTTCGCCGCACGCGACGGACGCACCCGGTGGGTCCTGGGCTCCATCGGCCCCGGCACCAAGCTGCCCACCCTCGGCCACATCGCCTACGGCACGCTGCGCGACGGCTTCCAGGCCAACGCCGAGGGCCTGCTCGCCGGCGGCGCCGACGCCCTCATCGTCGAGACGACCCAGGACCTCCTGCAGACGAAGTCGTCGATCCTGGGCGCCAGGCGGGCGATGGAGGCCGCCGGGGTCGACGTGCCGCTGCTGGTGTCCATGGCGTTCGAGACGACCGGCACCATGCTGCTCGGCTCCGAGATCGGCGCCGCGCTCACCGCGCTGGAGCCCCTCGGCATCGACATGATCGGCCTGAACTGCTCCACCGGTCCCGCCGAGATGAGCGAGCACCTGCGCTACCTGGCCCGCCACTCGCGCACCCCGCTGCTGTGCATGCCGAACGCCGGCCTGCCGATCCTCACCAAGGACGGCGCCCACTTCCCGCTCGACGCCGAAGGCCTGGCCGACGCGCAGGAGAACTTCGTCCGCGACTACGGGCTGAACCTGGTCGGCGGCTGCTGTGGCACCACCCCCGAGCACCTGCGCCGGCTCGTGGAGCGGGTGCGGGGGGCCTCGCCCGCCGAGCGCAGCCCGCAGCCCGAGCCGGGCGCCGCCTCGCTGTACCAGAGCGTGCCGTTCCGGCAGGACACCGCGTACATGGCGATCGGTGAGCGGACGAACGCCAACGGGTCGAAGAAGTTCCGCGAGGCCATGCTGGAGGGCCGCTGGGACGACTGCGTGGAGATGGCCCGGGACCAGATCCGCGAGGGCGCGCACATGCTCGACCTGTGCGTCGACTACGTCGGCCGCGACGGAGTCGCGGACATGGAGGAGCTGGCCGGCCGTTTCGCCACCGCCTCCACCCTGCCGATCGTGCTGGACTCCACCGAGGTGGAGGTGCTCCGGGCGGGCCTGGAGAAGCTGGGCGGCCGCGCGGTGATCAACTCGGTGAACTACGAGGACGGCGACGGACCCGAGTCGCGGTTCGTGAAGGTCACCGAGCTGGCCAGGGAACACGGCGCGGCCCTGATCGCCCTGACCATCGACGAGGAGGGCCAGGCCCGCACCGTCGAGACGAAGGTGGCGATCGCCGAGCGGCTCATCGAGGACCTGACGACGAACTGGGGCATCCAGGAGTCGGACATCCTCATCGACACGCTGACGTTCACCATCTGCACCGGGCAGGAGGAGTCCCGGGGCGACGGCGTCGCCACGATCGGGGCGATCCGCGAGCTCAAGCGCCGCCGTCCCGACGTGCAGACCACCCTGGGCCTGTCGAACATCTCCTTCGGGCTCAACCCCGCGGCGCGGATCCTGCTGAACTCGGTCTTCCTCGACGAGTGCGTCAAGGCGGGCCTGGACTCGGCGATCGTGCACGCCTCGAAGATCCTGCCGATCGCGCGGTTCAGCGACGAGGAGGTCCGAACGGCCCTCGACCTGATCTACGACCGCCGGCGGGAGGGCTACGACCCGCTGCAGAAGCTGATGGCGCTGTTCGAGGGCGCGACGACGAAGTCGCTGAAGGCGGGCAAGGCCGAGGAGCTGGCCGCGCTGCCGCTGGACGAGCGGCTCAAGCGCCGGATCATCGACGGGGAGAAGAACGGCCTGGACGCCGACCTCGCCGAGGCCCTGCGCTCCCGCCCGGCCCTCGACATCGTCAACGAGACGTTGCTGGACGGCATGAAGGTGGTCGGCGAGCTGTTCGGCTCGGGTCAGATGCAGTTGCCGTTCGTGCTGCAGTCCGCCGAGGTGATGAAGACGGCGGTGGCCTACCTCGAACCGCACATGGAGAAGTCGGACGCCGACGGCAAGGGCACGATCGTGCTGGCCACCGTGCGCGGGGACGTCCACGACATCGGCAAGAACCTCGTGGACATCATCCTGTCCAACAACGGCTACAACGTCGTCAACCTCGGCATCAAGCAGCCCGTCTCCGCGATCCTGGACGCGGCCCAGGAGCACCGGGCCGACGTGATCGGCATGTCCGGGCTCCTGGTGAAGTCCACGGTGATCATGAAGGAGAACCTGGAGGAGCTCAACCAGCGCAAGATGGCCGCCGACTATCCGGTCATCCTCGGTGGCGCGGCTCTGACCAGGGCCTATGTCGAGCAGGATTTGCACGAGATCTACGAGGGCGAGGTGCGCTACGCACGGGACGCCTTCGAGGGGCTGCGGCTGATGGACGCCCTGATCGGGGTGAAGCGGGGGGTGCCGGGTGCGAAGCTGCCGGAACTGAAGCAGCGCCGGGTGCGGGCCGCCGCGGCCGTGGAGGTGGAGGAACGCCCGCAGGAGGGGCACGTCCGCTCCGACGTCGCCATCGACAACCCGGTCCCGAAGCCGCCGTTCGAGGGCACCCGGGTCATCAAGGGCATCCAGCTCAAGGAGTACGCCTCCTGGCTCGACGAGGGCGCCCTCTTCAAGGGCCAGTGGGGGCTCAAGCAGGCCCGCACCGGCGACGGACCGACCTACGAGGAGCTCGTCGAGACCGAGGGCCGGCCCCGGCTGCGCGGTCTGCTGGACAAGCTCCAGACCGAGAACCTGCTCGAAGCCGCCGTCGTGTACGGCTACTTCCCCTGCGTGTCCAAGGACGACGACCTGATCGTCCTGGACGAGCGAGGCAACGAGCGCACCCGGTTCACCTTCCCCCGCCAGCGCCGCGGCCGCAGGCTGTGTCTGGCCGACTTCTTCCGCCCGGAGGAGTCGGGGGAGACGGACGTCGTCGGCTTCCAGGTCGTCACCGTCGGCTCCCGCATCGGCGAGGAGACGGCCCGCCTCTTCGCGTCGGACTCCTACCGCGACTACCTCGAACTGCACGGCCTGTCCGTGCAGTTGGCCGAGGCCCTCGCCGAGTACTGGCACGCGCGCGTGCGCTCCGAACTCGGTTTCGCCGGCGAGGACCCGGCAGACGTCGAGGACATGTTCGCCCTGAAGTACCGCGGCGCCCGCTTCTCCCTCGGCTACGGCGCCTGCCCCGACCTGGAGGACCGCGCCAAGATCGCCGAGCTGCTGCAGCCGGAGCGGATCGGGGTGCACCTGTCGGAGGAGTTCCAGCTCCACCCGGAGCAGTCCACCGACGCCATCGTCATCCACCACCCCGAGGCGAAGTACTTCAACGCCCGGTGACCCGCGGCGCCGCGCGGTGGCCCCCGGCAGGCGCGCCACCGAGCGCACCGATCCGACAAGTCGTACACTGGTCGGTCCACCGCAGGCCGGTTCCCCCACGGGAACCGGCCTGCTCGGCCCTCCAGGAGGTACGTGGATGACCAGCACGGTTCCCGCGCCAGTGACCCGCACGGCCCAGGGCTCAGCCCTGCAGGCCGTGCTCCTCGACATGGACGGCACTCTGGTGGACACCGAGGGCTTCTGGTGGGACGTGGAGGCCGAGGTCTTCGCCGGCCTCGGCCATCCCCTCGACGACTCCTGGCGCCATGTCGTGGTCGGCGGCCCGATGAGCCGCAGCGCAGGGTTCCTGATCGAGGCGACCGGGGCCGACATCACCCTCGCGGAACTCACCGTCCTGCTCAACGAGGGGTTCGAGGACCGCATCACCCGCACCCTGCCCCTGATGCCCGGAGCCGCCCGGCTGCTGGCCGAACTGGCCCAGCACGAGGTGCCCACGGCCCTCGTCTCCGCCTCGCACCGGCGCATCATCGACCGCGTCCTCGCCGCGCTCGGCGCCGGGAACTTCCGGCTCACCGTGGCCGGCGACGAGGTCCCGCGCACCAAGCCCCACCCCGACCCCTACCTGTTCGCGGCCGCGGGCCTGGGCGCGGACCCCGCCCGATGCGCCGTCATCGAGGACACCGCCACCGGGGTCGCCTCGGCGGAGGCGGCGGGCTGCCACGTGGTCGCCGTGCCCTCGGTCGCCCCCATCACGCCGGCCCCGCGCCGCAACGTCGTCTCCTCGCTGGAACAGGTCGACCTGACTTTTCTGCGCGGCCTGATGCCGCTCCGATGATCGCGACGACGATCATTGGTGTGCGGCCGATGACGGAAATGCGATAGGCGTTCACCCAGCGTGCACCGCCCATAACGAGGAATTCGGCGGGCGTGCGCGCACGCGAATTCGGACCGTCACCGGGCGCTCTCCGGCCTTCGAATTCCAGGTCGCCCGAACCTTTTATGCATGTGACGTTCCCCACCCGCCCAGGGGTCGACAGATGACTCTCCGCATGCATCGGGGCCCCGTCGGGGGCCCCGGGACGCATCCTTGTGTCCCGATTGATGAGCGGCTGTACGAATCCTTCCACTGACGGCTGTTCAGTGCGTCCGCAGCCGGTTTCGCTGCGTGATGGGGTTTCAACTCCGGTGAGCGCCAACCGCCGTGCCGGTGCGGACTAACCTCATCGCGAGAACATCGCCCTAACCCCGTGATCCGCAGCGCCACCCCTGCATGCCGGGTACACGGACCGACAGCTCTGGAGAAACTCGAGCATGAACCGTAAGACTTTGGTGCTGCCGGCCGTGGTCGGTCTGCTCGCGCCCGCGCTCGCGGCCTGCGGCGGAACCGACAGCGGGAGCGGCAGCGGCGACGCCATCGTCGTCGGCACCACCGACCGGTTCACGGCCACGAAGGCAGCCCCGGCCCCGCTCGACCCGGCCTACTCCTACGACGTCGGCACCTGGAACATCCTGCGCCAGACGGTGCAGACCCTGATGATCCAGCCCAAGGGCGAGGGCGAGCCGGTCCCCGAGGCGGCGCAGAGCTGCGGCTTCACCGACACCGGCAACGAGCGCTACTCCTGCAAGCTGCGCAGCGGCCTGAAGTTCGCCAACGGCGACGACGTCACCGCCCAGGACGTCAAGTTCTCCATCGAGCGCGCCCGCGCCATCAAGGCCGACTCCGGCGTCTTCGCCCTGCTGTCGACGATCGACACCATCGAAACGCAGGGCGACAACGAAGTCATCTTCCATCTCAAGACCGCCGACGCCACCTTCCCCTTCAAGCTGTCGACCCCGGTCGCCGGCATCGTCAACCCCGACGACTATGACAAGGGCAAGCTGCGCGACGGCTTCGGAGTCGACGGCTCGGGCCCCTACACCCTCAAGGCCGAGACCGACGGCGACGAGATGACCAAGGCCGTGTTCACCAAGAACCCCCACTACAAGGGGACGCTGACGGTGAACAACGACGAGGTCGACATGGTCTCGTACAAGGACGCCGACGCCATGGGAACCGCCCTCGAAAAGGGCGACATCGACCTCATGACCCGCACCATGTCGCCGAAGCAGATCCAGAAGCTCTCCGACTCCTCCGCGGCCGGCGACATCGACCTGGTCGAGCTGAACGGCCTCGAGATCCGCTACCTCGCCTTCGACACCACCGACTCGACGGTCAAGTCGAAGGCCGTGCGCCAGGCGATGGCCCAGGTCGTCAACCGCGGCCAGCTCGTCTCCGAGGTCTACGGCTCCCAGGCCGAGCCCCTCTACTCGCTGGTCCCGGCCACCGTCACCGGCCACTCCAACTCGTTCTTCAACGCCTACGGCGACCCGAACGTCACCAAGGCCAAGTCCCTGCTGACCGACGCCGACATCACCACCCCGGTGAAGCTGACGCTGAACTACACGACCGACCACTACGGTTCGGCCACCAAGCAGGAGTTCGAGACGCTGCAGAAGCAGCTCAACGGCAGCGGACTGTTCGACGTCACCATCAAGGGCACCGCCTGGGACGCGTTCGTCCCCGCCGAGCGCAAGGGCGAGTACGCCGTCTACGGCATGGGCTGGTTCCCCGACTTCCCCGACGCCGACAACTTCGTCGCGCCGTTCCTGGACAAGGACAACTTCCTCAAGTCCCCGTACGCCAACAGCACCATCATCAACAACCTCATCCCGGCCTCGCGCCGCGAGGCCGACCGCCTCAGCGCGGCGAAGACCCTCACCGAGGTCCAGGACATCGTCGCCAAGGACGTCCCGATCCTGCCGCTGTGGCAGGGCAAGCAGTACGTCGCAGCCAACAACGACGTCACGGGCACCGCCTACGTGCTGAACTCCTCCGCGACCCTTCAGCTGTGGGAGCTCGGCCGAGGCTCCAGCAACTGACCCAGCCCGGCACCACGCACGACGAAGGGCGCCCCTTGCGGACAAGGGGCGCCCTTCACCGTCGTACCCGTGGTCCACCCGTGCTCACGCGCCTGCTGAGTCGCGCCTACTGAGCGCCCGGACGCACCAGACCGCTCTCGTACGCGTACACCGCGGCCTGCACCCGGTCGCGCAGCCCCAGCTTCGTCAGCACATGCCCGACGTGCGTCTTCACCGTCGTCTCGCTGACGAACAGGTCAGCCGCGATCTCGGCGTTCGACAGCCCCCGCGCCACCAGCTTCAGCACCTCCACCTCACGGTCGGTGAGCGTGTGCAGCGTGTCCGGCACCGGCTCGTCGCCCGACGGCAGATGCGTGGCGTACTTGTCCAGCAGCCGACGCGTGATGCTCGGCGCCAGCAACGCCTCACCCGCCGCCACCACCCGGATCGCCTGGACCAGTTCGACGGCCGGCGCGTCCTTCAGCAGGAACCCGCTCGCCCCGGCACGCAACGCCTCCACCACGTACTCGTCGAGGTCGAACGTCGTCAGCACCAGCACCTTCGCCGGCCCGTCCCGCCCGGGACCGGTGATCTGACGGGTCGCCTCCACCCCGTCCATCCGCGGCATACGAATGTCCATCAGCACCACATCGGGCTGCAACGCCCGCACCTGGTCGAGAGCCTGCAGTCCGTCTCCGGCCTCACCGACGACCGCGATGTCCTGCTCGGCCTCCAGGATCATCCGAAAGCCGGTGCGCAGCAGCGGCTGGTCGTCAACCAGTAGGACGCGGATGGCCACGTGAATCTCCTTCTCTAGCCCGGGCCCATTCTGCCCTGCGCCCCGCCCTCGGACTCGGCCGCCCTCACGGGCTCCGGCCCGGGCACCGTCACCGCCAGCGGATACGGCGGGGGAGTGCCGCCGAACTCCGGACAGTGCGCCTGGTGGTCGCACCAGCCGCACAGCTTCGTCGGCCGGGGCCGCCACTCACCCGTCTGCGTCGCCTGCCGGATCGCCTCCCACAACGCGAGCAGCTTGCGCTCCACCCGTTCGAGGTCCGCCGGCACCGGGTCGTACGTCAGCACGTCCCCGCTGCCCAGGTAGACCAGCTGCAGCCGCCGCGGGACCACGTTCTTGAGCCGCCACACCACCAACGCGTAGAACTTCATCTGGAACAGCGCGCCTTCGGCGTACTCCGGCCGCGGCGCCTTGCCCGTCTTGTAGTCGACGATCCGCACCTCACCGGTCGGCGCCACATCGACCCGGTCGATGATCCCGCGCAACCGCAACCCCGAATCCAGCTCCGTCTCCACGAACAGCTCCCGCTCGGCGGGCTCCAACCGCGTCGGATCCTCCAGCGTGAACCAGCGCTCCACGAGTTGCTCCGCCTCCGCCAGCCACCCCGCCAGCCGCTCGCCCTCCGGATCGTCGGCGAACAGCTCCACCACCTCCGGCCGGCTCTCGCGCAGCCGGTCCCACTGCCCCGGGATCAGCGACTTGGCCCGCGGGGCCGTCCGCTCCGCCGCCGGAGCGTCGAACAGCCGCTCGAGGACCGCGTGCACCAGCGTCCCCCGCGTCGCCGCCGGACTCGGCTTCTCCGGCAACCGGTCGATCACCCGGAACCGGTACAGCAGCGGGCACTGCATGAAGTCACCCGCGCGCGACGGCGACAGCGAGGCGGGCGCCACCGGGACGAACACCGGCGCCGCCTCCTCCGCCCCACCCGCACGCGTGGCCTCACCCGCGTCCGAGCCCTCACCCGCGTCCGAGCCCTCGCCCGCACCCGCGACCACGTCCGCCGGACCCTCCACGGCGCCGCCGGCGCCTACCTGGACGACGTCCTCGCTGCTGCTTTCCATGACCACAGACCTTACGGCCCGCCACCGACAGTCACTCCCACCCATGGCGCGCCCGCGCCCCGAACACCGAGGACCGGCGGGGAAACACGGGGGGTGCCGGGGCGGAACACCTCACCACCGCCGCATACCATCGGTCCCAGACCCTCCCGCCCGGCACCGGCGGGGGACGCTTCGATCGAGGGGACACCGTGGTGGAAAGCGGCGGGAGCGGGCGGCCGCGGCCGGACAACGAGCAGTCGGCCGAGCACCCCGCGACACCTGCGCCCCCGGCCTCCGACCTCCCACCGAGCCAGTCCCCGGCCGACGATCCCGCGGGCGCCTCCCGCCGGCCGCCGGCGTCCGACGACGACAGTGCGACCCACCGGGCCGACGATCCCGACGGCGCCCCCCGCGCCACCGCCCCCGACGGGCCCGCCGAAGCCGAAGCCGAGACCCCCCGGCGGAACCGCGCCGAACCGGCGGACGAAGCGGCCCGGGCGAACCAGGCCGACCAGGTCGGGCAAGTCGACCAGGCCGACCAGGTCGGGCAAGTGGACCAGGCCGACCAGGTCGGGCAAGTCGACCTGGTCGGGCAAGTCGACCAGGCCGACCAGGCCGACCAGGCGGACCGGGCCGGTCAGGTCGAGGAGGCCGGTCGAACCGGGCGGGCCGTTCCCGCGGACCAGGCCGATCCGGCAGCCCCGACCGACGCCGCAGCCCGGGCCGGGGACCCACGCCCCGCACCCACCGCCCTCCCCAAGGGCCCCCCGCCCGCACGCCCCCCGGAGCAGCCCCGCGGCGGCATCCTCATGGGCCGCCCCTTCGGTGTACCCGTCTACGTCGCCCCCAGCTGGTTCCTCGTCGCCGCCCTCATCACCTGGGTCTTCGGCGGCCAGCTCGACCGCGTGCTGCCCGAACTCGGCGCGGCCCGCTACCTCGTCTCCCTCTTCTTCGCGGTCGCCTTCTACGCCTCCGTCCTCGTCCACGAACTCGCCCACACCGTCGCCGCCCTCCGCTTCGAACTCCCCGTCCGCCGCATCCAGCTCCAGTTCTTCGGGGGCGTCTCCGAGATCGAGAAGGAAGCCGAGACCCCCGGCCGCGAGTTCTGGCTCGCCTTCGTCGGCCCCCTCCTCTCGCTCGTCCTGTCCGGCCTGTTCTACCTCGCCATGCAACCGGTCGAGCGCGGCACCGTCCCCGGCGTCCTGCTGGCCGGCCTGATGATCTCCAACCTCATCGTCGCCGTCTTCAACCTGCTGCCCGGCCTCCCCCTCGACGGCGGCCGCATGCTCCGCGCCGTCGTCTGGAAGCTCACCGGCAAACCCATGAGCGGCACCATCGCCGCCGCCTGGGTCGGCCGCGCCCTCGCCGTCTCCGTCCTCATCGGCCTCCCCCTGCTCACCCAGTCCGGCGCCCTCGGCTCCAGCGCCGAGGACAGCGTCGGCATGGACACCGTCACCGACGCCCTCCTGGCCGCCATCCTCGCGGCGATCATCTGGACCGGAGCCGGCAACAGCCTGCGCATGGCCCGGCTGCGCGAACACCTCCCCGAGCTGCGCGCCCGCACCCTCACCCGCCGCGCCGTCCCCGTCGAGACCCACACCCCCCTCTCCGAAGCCCTCCGCCGCGCCAACGACGCCGGCGCCCGCGCCCTCGTCGTCGTCGACGCCCACGGCGAACCCCTCTCCCTCGTCCGCGAGGCCGCCATCGTGGGCGTACCCGAACACCGCCGCCCCTGGGTCGCCGTCAGCGGCCTCGCCCAGGACCTCACCGACGGCATGCGCGTCTCCGCCGAACTCGCCGGCGAAGACCTCCTCGACGTCCTGCGCGCCACCCCCGCCACCGAATACCTCGTCGTCGAGGAGAGCGGAGAGATCTTCGGCGTGCTGTCCGCCGCCGACGTCGAGCGGGCCTTCGTCAAGGCGATGGCCCGCCCCAGCTGAGCACCGGAACCCCGAAGCGGTGGTCGGCGACCCCGCCAAACGCCGGTAGGCTGGTCACATGTCCGAACCGACCGGTGCCGCCCGCAGGCGCGGGCCCTTCAAGGTCGGGGACCAGGTTCAGCTGACCGACCCCAAGGGCCGCCACTACACGTTCACGCTCGAAGCCGGGAAGAACTTCCACACCCACAAGGGTTCCTTCCCGCACGACGAACTGATCGGCTCGCCCGAGGGCAGCGTTGTCCGCACCACCGGGAACGTCGCCTATCTCGCGCTGCGCCCCCTGCTCCCCGACTACGTCCTGTCCATGCCCCGCGGGGCAGCCGTCGTCTACCCCAAGGACGCGGGGCAGATCCTCGCCTTCGCCGACATCTTCCCCGGCGCACGCGTCGTCGAAGCCGGCGTCGGCTCCGGCTCCCTGAGCAGCTTCCTGCTGCGCGCCATCGGCGACCAGGGCATGCTGCACTCCTACGAGCGCCGCGAGGACTTCGCCGACATCGCCCGGCAGAACGTCGAGCGCTACTTCGGCGGACCGCACCCCGCCTGGCAGCTCACCGTCGGCGACCTCCAGGACAACCTGAGCGACACCGACGTCGACCGCGTCATCCTCGACATGCTCGCGCCCTGGGAGTGCCTGGAGGCCGTCTCCAAGGCCCTGGTCCCCGGCGGCATCGTGTGCTGTTACGTGGCGACCACCACCCAGCTCGCGCGCACCGTCGAGTCCATCCGCGAGATCGGCTGCTTCAACGAGCCGAGCGCCTGGGAGTCGATGATCCGCAACTGGCACATCGAGGGCCTGGCCGTCCGCCCCGACCACCGGATGATCGGCCACACCGGCTTCCTCCTCACCGCCCGCCGCCTCGCCGACGGTGTCGAGCCGCCCATGCGCCGCCGCCGCCCCGCCAAGGGCGCCTACGGCGAGGACTACGCCGGCCCCAACGCCGACGGAGGCAACGGCCGCTGACCGGCCCCCGCACCACCCACAACGACAAGGCGCCGTGGCCGAGTTCCCCCGTCACACCGGGAACTCCACCACGGCGCCTCGCCAGTTCACCCCCGCCCCGGACACCACGCCCGGCACGTCCGAAATCCCGTACCCCGCCGTTCCCCCGCCCTGTGACGTGTGGCACGATGCTGGCCGATCCCACCCCCACCGGCACAGCCATCGCAGGAGACACTCCTAGTGCAGCACTCCGCCGTCCCGGAACTGGCACACACCCACACCCGGCCCGTCCACTGGGTCGCGACCGCCACCGCCGTCGCCGGCGTCGTCGCCCTCTCCTCGCTGCTGCAACCCAAACCCGCCACGGCCGCCCAGACCGCCGGCCCCCCGGCCCGGCCCGCCGCCGCCCCCGTCACCACCGGCGTCGACTTCCCCCTCCAGTGCGGCCCCGTCACCGCCCTCGTCGTGAAGAAGGCCAGCGGCGACCTCGACGGCGACGGCGCCCCCGAAACCGTCGCCGTCGTCCACTGCGACGCCCCCATGGGCACCCCGCCCGACGGCGTCTACGTCCTCACCCACGGCGCGAACGGCACCCCCGCGCGCGTGGTCGCCACACTGGTCGACCCCAAGGCCCGCAACACCGTCACCGACCTCCGCATCGCCGACGGGGCCGTCCTCGCCACCCTCCTCGGCTACTCCACGGCCGACGTGCCCAGCTGCTGCCCCGACCTCAAGGACAGCGCCCGATGGCAGTGGAAGGACCACAAGTTCATCCGCTCGACGCCCGCCGGCGCCCGCGACGTCTGACCCGGCCGTTCGCCCTGTGAGAAATCAGACAGCGGTCACGAACTGAAGCAGGACGCTCACGCGACGCTCACTCGGCGTCGGGACCGTAGACCTCGACCCCGTCCGAAACGCGCCGCACATGGATGCAGTCACCCGGGCACTCCCGCGCCGAGTCCACCACGTCCACCACCAACGGCAACGGCACCGGCGTCACAGCCCCCTTGGCCTGCAACAGCTCGTCCTGCTCACTCTTCACATACGCCAGCCCGTCGATGTCCAGCTCGAAGACCTCCGGCGCGTACTGCGCGCAGATCCCGTCACCGGTGCAGAGATCCTGATCGATCCACACCTCCAGGGCCTCGCCACCGACACCGGTCTCCTGCTGCACGCCCATGACTCCTGCCGTTTACCGTCGAACCGCCAGGGAACCATGCAGGCTCTGACGGGTGTTGAACACTTCGACCCTACCCTCGGCGGCTTCCCAAGCACGTTCGGTGGGTATTCCCCTGGCGTGAGGGAGAGCGCAAGGGTGAAGATCGGACACACCCGACAGTCTTTTTGATCTAGGGGTTTCAATCGACACCCACCCAGGTAGGGTCTGGAAGCGTCCAGCTCCCCTTGGAGGAGGTGAGGACCGTGGCAGCCCACGACGACGACATGAACCGCGGCATCCGCCCGGGACGAGGGTCCGACGACCCGTCCGGGCAGATTGCCTACCTTGAGCAGGAGATCGCCGTCCTGCGACGCAAGCTCGCCGACTCTCCGCGACACACGAGGATTCTCGAAGAGCGGATCGTCGAGCTGCAGACCAACCTGGCCGGCGTGTCCGCCCAGAACGAACGACTGGCCAACACGCTCCGCGAGGCCCGCGACCAGATCGTGGCCCTCAAGGAGGAAGTCGACCGGCTCGCCCAGCCGCCGGCCGGCTTCGGCGTCTTCCTCACGGCGAACGAGGACGGCACGGCCGACATCTTCACCGGAGGCCGCAAACTCCGCGTGAACGTCAGCCCCGGAGTCGAGCTCGACGGGCTCCGACGCGGCCAGGAAGTCATGCTCAACGAAGCGCTCAACGTGGTCGAGGCCATGGAGTACGAGCGCGTCGGCGACATCGTCACCCTCAAGGAGATCCTCGAGGACGGCGAACGAGCCCTGGTGCTCGGGCACACCGACGAAGAACGAGTGGTCAGGCTCGCCGAGCCCCTGCTGGACGTCACCATCCGGCCCGGCGACGCCCTCCTGCTCGAACCCCGCTCCGGCTACGTCTACGAGATCGTGCCCAAGAGCGAGGTCGAGGAACTCGTCCTCGAAGAGGTCCCCGACATCGGCTACGAGCAGATCGGCGGCCTCGGCGGACAGATCGAGATGATCCGCGACGCCGTCGAACTGCCCTACCTGTACCCCGACCTCTTCAAGGAGCACGAACTCCGTCCGCCCAAGGGCGTCCTCCTCTACGGACCCCCCGGATGCGGCAAGACGCTCATCGCCAAGGCCGTCGCCAACTCACTGGCCAAAAAGGTCGCCGAAGTCACCGGCCAGGCCACCGGCAAGAGCTTCTTCCTCAACATCAAGGGCCCCGAGCTCCTCAACAAGTACGTCGGCGAGACCGAGCGGCAGATCCGCCTCGTCTTCCAGCGCGCCAGGGAGAAGGCCTCCGAGGGCACCCCCGTCATCGTCTTCTTCGACGAGATGGAATCCCTCTTCCGCACCCGCGGCTCCGGCGTCAGCTCCGACGTCGAGAACACCATCGTCCCCCAGCTCCTCGCCGAGATCGACGGCGTGGAAGGCCTGCAGAACGTGGTCGTCATCGGCGCCTCCAACCGCGAGGACATGATCGACCCCGCCATCCTGCGCCCCGGCCGCCTCGACGTGAAGATCAAGATCGAGCGCCCGGACGCCGAAGCGGCCAAGGACATCTTCCAGAAGTACCTCACCGAACGCCTCCCCCTGCACCCCGAGGACGTCGGCGAACACGGCGGCGACAAGACCACCACCGTCCAGAGCATGATCCAGACGGCAGTGGAACACATGTACGCCGAATCCGAGGAGAACCGCTTCCTGGAAGTCACCTACGCCAACGGCGACAAGGAAGTCCTCTACTTCAAGGACTTCAACTCCGGCGCCATGATCGAGAACATCGTCGGCCGCGCCAAGAAAATGGCCATCAAGGACTTCCTCGACCACAACCAGAAGGGCCTGCGCGTCTCCCACCTCCTCCAGGCCTGCGTGGACGAGTTCAAGGAGAACGAGGACCTCCCCAACACCACCAACCCCGACGACTGGGCTCGCATCTCCGGAAAGAAGGGCGAACGGATCGTCTACATCCGTACCCTCATCACCGGAAAGCAGGGCGCGGACACCGGACGCTCCATCGACACGGTGGCGAACACCGGACAGTACCTGTAAAAACAGGGCGGCTGCGGGTGCCCACCACGGGTACCCGCAGCCGACTGCTTTCCGGGCCACGGCTGGAGCAAGGCAATGACGCAAATGATCTCCCCGCCGGCGCGGAGGCGTTCTAGGCTCTTCGGTACCGCCGGGTCGCGAGGTGCGGGGACGGGCACCGCGCACGCACCGGAGCACCACCGGTATCTGAGCGGCGCCCACGACCGAGGGCGCCGCCGGGCAAGGAGGGCCGCATGACCGTACGGCGAGTAATGGGCATCGAGACGGAGTACGGCATCTCCGTCCCCGGCCACCCCAACGCCAATGCCATGCTCACCTCGTCCCAGATCGTCAACGCCTACGCGGCGGCGATGCACCGGGCCCGCCGGGCCCGCTGGGACTTCGAGGAGGAGAACCCGCTGCGGGACGCGCGTGGCTTCGACCTCGCCCGCGAGACCGCCGACTCCAGCCAGCTCACCGACGAGGACATCGGCCTCGCCAACGTCATCCTCACCAACGGTGCGCGGCTCTACGTCGACCACGCACATCCCGAGTACAGCGCCCCCGAGGTGACCAACCCCCGCGACGCCGTCCTCTGGGACAAGGCCGGCGAACGCATCATGGCCGAAGCCGCCGAACGCGCCGCCGCGCTCCCCGGCGCCCAGCCCATCCACCTCTACAAGAACAACACCGACAACAAGGGCGCCTCCTACGGCACGCACGAGAACTACCTGATGAAGCGCGAGACCGCCTTCTCGGACATCGTGCGCCACCTCACGCCCTTCTTCGTCTCCCGCCAGGTCTTCGCCGGCGCCGGCCGCGTCGGCATCGGCCAGGACGGCCACGAACACGGTTTCCAGCTCAGCCAGCGCGCCGACTACTTCGAGGTCGAGGTGGGCCTGGAGACGACGCTGAAACGCCCCATCATCAACACGCGCGACGAACCGCACGCCGATGCCGAGAAGTACCGCCGCCTCCATGTGATCATCGGCGACGCCAACCTCTCCGAGATCTCGACCTACCTCAAGCTCGGCACCACGGCCCTGGTCCTGTCGATGATCGAGGACGGCTTCATCGCCGTCGACCTCGCCGTCGACCAGCCGGTCCGCACCCTCCACCAGGTCTCCCACGACCCCGGCCTCAAGCGGCTGGTCACCCTGCGCAGCGGCCGCACGCTCACCGCCGTCCAGCTCCAGATGGAGTACTACGAGCTGTCGCGCAAATACGTCGAGGAGCGGTTCGGCGCGGACGCCGACGATCAGACCAAGGACGTCCTCGCCCGCTGGGAGGACACCCTCACCCGCCTGGAGAACGACCCCATGAGCCTCGCCGGCGAACTGGACTGGGTCGCCAAACGGGAGGTCATGGAGGGCTACCGGCGCCGGGACGACCTCGACTGGGACGCCGCCCGCCTCCACCTCGTCGACCTCCAGTACGCCGACGTCAGGGCCGAGAAGGGCATCTACAACCGTCTCGTGGCCCGCGGCCGCATGAAGCGCCTCCTGGACGAGACCGAGGTCGAGCGGGCCGTCACCAAGCCCCCGGAGGACACCCGCGCCTACTTCCGCGGCCGCTGCCTGGAGCAGTACGCCGACGACGTCGCCGCGGCCTCCTGGGACTCCGTGATCTTCGATCTGCCGGGCCGGGACTCGCTCCAGCGCGTCCCAACCCTCGAACCCCTTCGCGGAACGCGAAATCACGTCAAAGCGCTCCTGGACCGCTGTCGCACGGCAGAAGACCTGGTCAGGGTCCTGTCGGGCGGCTGAACCGTGACCCGGACGGAACCTGCGCGGCGGGTGGAACGGCCCCCGTCCGGGAATCATCGAGATGACCCTCGTACGTTGACGCAACTGCGAGGCCGATGTCGGACCCGGCTTGTAGGGTTCTGATCATCACCGATCGGCAGGGATGCCGACCCTGTCGACCATGTCGGGCGAAAGAGCGGGGTGAGGGTTATGGCGACCAAGGACACCGGCGGCGGCCAGCAGAAGGCGACGCACTCCACCGAGGAGGTCGAGGAGCAGGCCGCGGAGACGCAGGGCTCCGAGGACCTCAAGGAGCGCCACGAGAAGCTGAGCGACGACGTGGACTCGGTTCTTGACGAGATCGACGATGTCCTCGAGGAAAATGCCGAGGATTTCGTGCGGTCCTTCGTACAAAAAGGCGGAGAGTGAAGGCCGCTTGATCAGCACGCCTTCGAATTGAAAGCTGCGGAGGGTGGGGGTGGCTGACGAAGGAAACCCGAAGCGGTGCGGGAAGTGTGGCCGAGGCCTACCGCTTGCTGCATCCGCGCGGGACAGGAACCGGGGGGACGGCCTACGGGCGCATTGCCGGGAGTGCGTGGCGGAGTGCAGCGCCGCGCACTACCGGCGGCACCAGGAGGCCAGGGGCAGGACGGTTCGGGAAAAGGTGGTTGTCCCGACCGGGTACAAGCTCTGCAGGACGTGCGGCGAGGTCAAGCCACACGGTGAGTGGCATCGCAACGCCACCGCGCCCGACGGCCTGTCGACGAGCTGCAAGGCGTGCCGGGCGGTCCAGAGCAGGCAGGGCCACCTGAAGCGCCGATACGGGCTGACCGAGGCCGAACGGGACGAGCTGATCGTCTCTCGAGGCGGTGTCTGTTGCATATGTTCGGCGGCCCTGCCCCAGCATGTGGATCACTGCCACAAGACGGGTAGGGTCCGAGGCGTACTGTGCTTCAGCTGCAATGCCGCGCTGGGGCAGTTCAAGGATCGGCCCGAAGCCATAAGGCGGGCTGCCGCTTACGTGGAAGGAAACGCGTGGAAGCCAACACTCGTAGCACCGGGCGTCTACCAGCTGCCTTCCTGACGCCCGGGTCCTCGTCCTTCATGGACTTCCTCTCCGAGCACCAGCCGGAGATGCTGCCCGGCAGGCGGCAGCTGCCTCCGACGCAGGGAGTGGTCGAGGCTCCGCACGGGACGACGATCGTGGCCGTCACGTTCCCCGGGGGCGTCGTGCTCGCCGGTGACCGTCGGGCCACGATGGGCAATGTCATCGCGCAGCGGGACATCGAGAAGGTCTTCCCGGCCGACGAGTACTCGGCTGTCGGCATCGCCGGCACCGCGGGTCTGGCCGTGGAGATGGTGAAACTGTTCCAGCTGGAGCTGGAGCACTTCGAGAAGGTCGAGGGGGCGCAGCTCTCGCTGGAGGGCAAGGCGAACCGGCTGTCGACCATGATCCGGTCGAATCTGGGCATGGCGATGCAGGGTCTGGCGGTGGTGCCGTTGTTCGCCGGGTTCGACGTGGACCGGGACCGGGGCCGGATCTTCTCGTACGACGTGACGGGCGGCCGGTCCGAGGAGCGTCACTTCGCGGCGACCGGTTCGGGTTCGATCTTCGCGCGGGGGGCGATGAAGAAGCTCTACCGTGACGATCTGTCCGAGGAGCAGGCCACGACGCTGGTGGTGCAGGCGTTGTACGACGCGGCCGACGACGACTCGGCGACCGGTGGTCCCGACGTCGCGCGTCGGATCTACCCGATCGTCACCGTGATCACCGAGGACGGTTTCCGTCGGTTGACCGACGAGGAGTCGTCGGAGATCGCCCGTTCCATTCTCGAGCGTCGCCTGGAGCAGCCGGACGGCCCGCGTGCCGCTCTGCTGTAGCCGGCGGTCTCGTTCTTGTCTCAGGTGATCCAGTGACTTCGACAGAAAGGGACGGTTAACCGGTGTCGACGCCGTTCTATGTCTCTCCCCAGCAGGCGATGGCGGACCGCGCGGAGTATGCGCGCAAGGGCATCGCCCGTGGCCGCAGTCTGGTCGTGCTGCAGTATGCCGACGGCATCGTGTTCGTCGGCGAGAACCCGTCCCGTGCGCTGCACAAGTTCAGCGAGATCTATGACCGGATCGGCTTCGCGGCCGCCGGCAAGTACAACGAGTACGAGAATCTGCGGATCGGCGGTGTGCGGTATGCCGATCTGCGGGGTTACACCTATGACCGTGACGATGTGACCGCTCGTGGTCTGGCCAACGTGTATGCGCAGACGCTGGGCACGATCTTCTCTTCGGCGGGCGAGAAGCCCTATGAGGTGGAACTGGTCGTGGCGGAGGTCGGGGCGACCGCGGACGGTGACCAGATCTACCGGCTGCCGCATGACGGGTCGATCGTCGACGAGCACGGTTCGGTGGCGGTGGGCGGTAACGCGGAGCAGATCAGCAGTTATCTGGATCAGCGTCATCGGGACGGGATGAGCCTGGCCGATGCGTTGAAGCTGGCTGTCCAGGCGTTGTCGCGGGACACGAACGGCACGCAGCGGGAGATCCCGGCGGAGCGGCTGGAGGTGGCGGTGCTGGATCGCACGCGGCCGCAGCAGCGCAAGTTCAAGCGGATCGTGGGTCGCCAGCTGGGCCGGTTGCTGGAGACGGACGGTGCGTCCACGGAGGCGGAGAGCTCCGAGGAGGAGTAGTCCGCGTCTGGTGTGCCGTGGCGCCGTGGTCGTGCGCTGGGTGTGCGTCCTGTGTGCCCCGGTCGGTCGTCGGCCGGGGCACAGGGCGTTCAGGGGGTGCTGGGAGGGGCCGTGGAGGCTCGTACGACGAGGTGGACCGGGATGTCCGCGGCGTCGGGTGTGCGGCCTTCCAGGACGTCGAGGAGGGCTTGCATGCCGCGTTCGCCGAAGAGTTCGGCGTCGAGTCGGACGGTGGTGAGCTCGGGGTCGAGGGCGGTGGCGAGGGCGAGGTCGTCGAGGCCGGTGACGGAGACGTCGTCGGGGATGCGCAGGCCGAGGCGGCGGAGGGCTTTGTAGGCGCCGGCGGCGAGTTTGTCGTCGTCGCAGACGACGGCCGTGGGGCGGGGGCCGGGGGCGGTGAGGGCGGTTTCGGCGGCGGTGCGGGCTTCGTCGATGGAGATCGGGGCGGGTGCGGTGCGCAGGGTGGCGCCGGGGGTGGCGGCGATGCGTGCGGTGAGGGCGTGGGCGCGGACGTGAAAGGTCCAGGAGGGCACGTCGGCCGCGAGGTGCAGGAAGCGGCGGTGGCCGAGGGCGAGGAGGTGGTCGGCGATCTGGCGGGCGCCGTCGGCGATGTCGAGGTTGACGGTGGCGGCGCCGAGGCTTCCGGCGGGGTCGCTGTCGAGCATGACGAGGGGGAGCTGGTCGCCGCGGATGGCGGTGAGGGCGTCGGCGGCCATGGAGGAGGCGAGGACGCCGTCGAGGGCGGCCTGTGCGGAGGCGAAGGGGTCGCGGGCGGGGCCGACGCCTTCGGGGGAGGGGTAGAGGACGACGCCGAAGCCGTGTTCGGCGGCCACGCGTGCGGCTCCGGTGTAGACGCCGGCGAAGAACTCGGTGGTGAGGGCGGGGACGACGAGGAGGACGGTGCGGGTGCGGCCGAGGCGGAGGTTGCGGGCGGCGAGGTTGGGCCGGTAGCCGAGGTCGCGCGCGGCGTCGCGTACGCGTTGGGCGGTGGTCTCGGAGACCCGGCCGCGCCATTTGTCGCCGAGGACGAGGGAGACGGCGGCCTGGGAGACGCCGGCGGCCCGGGCGACGTCGCGGCTCGTGGGGCGGGTGCTACCTCGTGCCACGGTGGGGCTGCTCCTTCGTCTGGACTGGCGAACAGCGCACATGGTACGTATGACGGGAGACGTTATACGTAAAACCTCGGGGTGGCCCACTGCCTCGGCAAGCCGACGGAGGCAGGACATTGGCCGCGGGATACCTGGAGATCCTCAGGGCGAGGCACGCGGCCCGGCTGCTGGCCGGCACGCTGGTGGGCCGGCTGCCCAACGCGACGGCCGCGATCGCGATCGTGCTGTTCGTGCGGGCGCAGGGCGGCACGTACAGCCTGGCGGGGGCGCTGGCCGCGGTGTACGGCCTCGCGAACGCCGTGGGTCAGCCGTCGCTGGGCCGGCTGGTCGACGTGTACGGGCAGCCGCGGGTGCAGTTGCCGGCGGCGCTCGTCTCGGCCCTGGCGATGGCGGGGTTCGCGTTCGCGGGCGTCGATCCGCCGCCGGTCGCGTATGCGGCGGTGGCCGCGGCGGGGCTGTTCACGCCGCCTCTGGAGGGCGGTCTGCGCGCCCTCTGGCCGGCGGTGCTGCGGCGCGAGGACCAGGTGCACACGGCGTACGCGATGGACGCGGTGGCGCAGGAGGTGATGTTCACCGTCGGGCCGCTGTTGGTGACGGTGTGCGTGTCGGTGTGGTCGGCGCAGGCCGCACTGCTGGTGCTGAACGGCCTGGGGGTGCTGGGCGCGCTGTGGGTGGTGGCGTCGCCGCCCTCGCGCGCGTGGCGGTCGGACCCGCGGGAGGCGCACTGGCTGGGCGCGCTGCGGTCGCCGGGGCTGCTGGCGCTGCTGGGGGCGTTCCTGTTCGTCGGGGTGGCGCTGGGGTCGATCACGGTGGCGTCGGTGCCGTACGCGGACGATCACGGCGGGGACGCGGTGTACGGCTGGCTGATGGCGGCGCTGGGGCTGGGCGCGTTGGCGGGCGGCGTGGTGTACGGGGCGCGGCAGTGGGCGGGGGCGCCCGAGCGGCGACTGCGCGGGCTGGTGGCCGCTCTGGCGGTGTGTTATCTGCCGTTGACGCTCACGCCGGGGGCGGTGGCCATGGTGGCCCTGACGGCGCTGTCGGGCGTGTTCCTGGCCCCCGCCCTCGCGTGCGCGTTCGTGATCGTGGACCGGCACGCCCCGCGCGGGACGGTGACGGAGGCGTTCTCCTGGCTGGTGACGACGTTCACGGTCGGGGCGTCGGTGGGAACGGGCCTGGCGGGTCCGGTCGTGGAGGCCGGTGGGGCCGTGTGGGGGTTCGCGGTGCCGGGCGCCGCGGGCGCGGTGTCCTTGGTGGTTTTGCTCGCCACAGGGCGGGTAATGGCAGGTCCCGCCGGAAGTGGGGTGGTTGCGGCTTCATCGGAAAATGATCCGAACCGTGCTGCCGAACCCCGTTTCAGTTCAGGGGATCGGGCGTAATGTTCATGCATGGACCGCCGCATTTTCGGGCTGGAGAACGAGTACGGCGTCACATGTACGTTCAGGGGACAGCGTCGGCTGTCTCCCGACGAGGTGGCGCGGTACCTCTTCCGCCGTGTCGTGTCATGGGGCCGAAGCAGCAACGTCTTTCTGCGGAACGGCGCCCGCCTTTATCTCGACGTGGGTTCGCATCCGGAATACGCGACACCGGAATGTGACAACGTGACCGAGCTGGTCACCCACGACAAGGCCGGCGAGCGCATTCTCGAAGGACTCCTGGTGGACGCGGAGCGACGCCTGCACGAGGAAGGAATCGCGGGCGACGTCTACCTCTTCAAGAACAACACGGACTCGGCGGGCAACTCTTATGGTTGTCACGAGAACTATCTGGTGGCGCGGCACGGAGAGTTCTCCCGGCTCGCCGACATCCTGATCCCGTTCCTGGTGACCCGGCAGCTGCTGTGCGGGGCGGGCAAGGTGCTGCAGACGCCCCGTGGGGCGGTCTACTGCGTCAGCCAGCGGGCCGAGCACATCTGGGAGGGCGTCTCCTCGGCGACGACCCGCTCGCGACCCATCATCAACACGCGGGACGAGCCGCACGCGGACGCGGAGCGGTACCGCCGTCTGCACGTCATCGTCGGCGACTCGAACATGTCCGAGACGACGATGCTGCTGAAGGTCGGCGCGACCGATCTGGTGCTGCGCATGATCGAGGCGGGCACGGTGATGCGGGACCTGACGCTGGAGAACCCGATCCGGGCGATCCGCGAGGTCAGCCATGACATCACGGGTCGGCGCAAGGTGCGGCTGGCCAGCGGCCGTGAGGCCTCCGCGCTGGAGGTGCAGCGGGAGTACTACGAGAAGGCCGTTGACTTCGTCGAGCGTCGTGGGATCCGCACCGGCACCGTCGACCAGGTCCTGGAGCTGTGGGGCCGCACGCTGGACGCGATCGAGGCGGAGGACCTCGACCGGATCGGCACCGAGATCGACTGGGTGATGAAGTACAAGCTCATCGAGCGGTACCGGGCCAAGCACGACATGACGATGTCGCATCCGCGGGTGGCGCAGATAGACCTCGCCTACCACGACATCCACCGTCGTCGTGGTCTGTACTACCTGCTGGAGCGCAAGGGGCAAGCGGCGCGGATCTGCAACGACTTGAAGATCTTCGAGGGCAAGTCGGTGCCGCCGCAGACGACTCGGGCGCGGTTGCGCGGTGACTTCATCCGCCGTGCGCAGGAGCAGCGCCGGGACTTCACGGTGGACTGGGTCCACCTGAAGCTGAACGACCAGGCGCAGCGCACCGTGCTGTGCAAGGACCCGTTCCGTTCGGTGGACGACCGGGTGGAGAAGCTGATCGCCGGCATGTGAGCAGGTGTTGCGCGCTGCCCGGCGCGTGGTGCGGAACGCAACACGGGCACCGTACGTTTCCCGTACGGTGCCCGTTGCACGTCGTAGAGTTGCGCGCACGCCATCCGAAGATCGACCGATTACGAGGCTTCATCGTGCGCCGACGCTCCCTCATCCTCGCCGCCGTACCCGCGGGACTGGTCACGCTGTCCGCGTGCGGTGACGACAAGTCCGATTCGAGCAAGGCGAGCGACAGTGCGTCGCCCTCGGCCTCGGCCCCGTCGGCCGCGCCGCCGCCGAAGATCGTGGACGGTCCGCTGCCGGCCATCACGGCGGGGGTGAAGTTCGGCCAGAAGCCCACGATCGCCAAGGGCCCGGGCGCGCCGTCGGATCAGCTGGCGGTGAAGACGGTGATCGCGGGCGGCGGGAAGACGGTCGCGGAGGGGGACTACATCCAGGCGGACTACCTGGCCCAGGTGTGGGACACGGCGAAGGTCCTGACCAACACCTACGACCACAAGGTGCCGCTGCTTACCCAGATCGCGAAGGGCAGCACCCTGGAGGGCTGGCGCTACGCGCTGACGGGGAAGAAGGCGGGCAGCCGGGTGGAGTTCTCGGTGCCGCCGGCCTGGGCCTTCGGCAAGCAGGGGAACCCGCAGGCGGGGGTGAAGGGCACCGACACGCTGGTCTTCGTGTTCGACATCAAGAACACGTACAACGGCAAGAGTTCCGCCAAGGGCGGGAAGACCGCCCAGGACGACGCGGATCTGCCGAAGGTCGGCACGAACACCGACGGCAAGGCGCCCTCCGTCGAGATCCCCAAGGCCGACCCGCCGAAGAAGCTGGTGTCGAACTACGTCATCGAGGGCGCCGGCCCGGCGGTGGCGGCGACCGAGAGCGTCCTCGTGCAGTACAAGGGCGTCATCTGGGACACGGGCAAGGAGTTCGACTCGACGTACAGCCGTGGTCAGCTGACGATGTTCTCGCTGCAGCAGGTGGTCAAGGGCTGGGCGCAGGGACTGACCGGCAAGAAGGTGGGCAGCCGGGTCGTCATCGTCGTCCCCCCGTCGTTGGGCTACGGCGACAACCCGCCGAGCGGCAGCGGCATCGAGAAGGACTCCACCATGGTGTTCTCGGTGGACATCCTCGCGAAGATGTGAGGCCGCCGGAGGTGTAAGACTGTCCGTGTTGTTGCCTTTCCGTGAGACACGCAGGAGCCAGTGACGTGAGCATTGACAAGCCCGAGATCGACTTTCCCGGCGGCGAGCCCCCGGCGGACCTCGAGATCAAGGACATCTGGGAGGGCGACGGCGAGGTGGCGCAGGCCGGCCACAACGTCAGCGTCCACTACGTCGGCGTCGCCTTCAGCACCGGTGAGGAGTTCGACGCCAGCTGGAACCGTGGGACGCCGTTCCGCTTCCCGCTGGGCGGCGGCCGGGTCATCAAGGGCTGGGACCAGGGAGTGCAGGGCATGAAGGTCGGCGGCCGTCGCCAGCTGACCATCCCGGCCCACCTCGCCTACGGCAACCAGAGCCCGACCCCGGCGATCAAGCCCGGCGAGACGCTGATCTTCGTGGTGGACCTGCTCGGCGTCTGATCGTCGTGCAGCCGGTCCGAGCCGGTCGCGGTGCGACCGGTGTCGATCATCTGGGGCCCATGCCCGCCCGGGCATGGGCCCTCGGCTTTTGTCCGGGCACCACGGAGCGGTACGGTCTCGATCGTAAGCACCATAGGGGAGGCGAAGGGCGTCGATGGCCATTGCCAAGGCCGAGCGGCTGATGAACCTGGCGCTGTGTCTGCTCGGGACGCGCCGGCCGCTCAGCAAGCGTGAGCTGCGCGATTCCATCGAGGCGTACGTCGAGACCTTCCGCGCCGGCGGCGGGACCGCGGCGTCGGACGACTCCTTCAACCGGATGTTCGAGCGCGACAAGGACGATCTGCGCGAGCTCGGCCTGGTCATCGAGACCGTGGAGAGCCTGGACGGCGAGATCGGCTACCTCGCGCGCCGCGACAGCAACCGGCTGCCGCCCATCACCCTCGACGCCGAGGAGGCCGCGGCCCTCGGCCTGGCCGCCAAGGTGTGGCAGCAGGCGCGGCTGGCGGGCGCGGCCAGCGGCGCGCTGCAGAAGCTGCGGGCGGCGGGCCTGCCCGAGGACGTGGACCCCTACGAGGCGCACGGCGCGCTGGAGCCCCGCATCCCCGTGCACGAGGCGGCGTTCGAGCCGTTGATGCTGGCCTGCCGGGACCGTCGGCCGGTGGTGTTCGACTACCGCAAGGCCACCGCGGCGCGCCCGGAGCCGCGGCATGTCGAGCCGTGGGCGCTGGAGTGCTGGCGCGGCCACTGGTATCTGGCCGGTTTCGACCGTGACCGGGGCGCCGAGCGGGTGTTCCGGCTGTCGCGGATCACCGGCCGGGTGCGTTCGCGCGGGACGACGTTCACGGTGCCGGTCCCCGACGTCGTCACCGTGCGCGAGACGGTCGCGAGCTGGGCGGGGGAGACCGCCGACCGCAGCGCGCTGATCCGGCTGCGGACGGGCGCCGGGTACCCCTTGCGGGCGAAGGCCACCTCGGTGCGGGAACTCGGGGACGGATGGGACGAGTTGGAGATTCCGTACGGGCACGGACTGGACGCCTGGCTGGTGGAGTTCGGGCCGGACGTGGTGGTTCTGGAACCGGCCGAGCTGCGGGCGGACGTCGTGGACCGGCTGCGGGCCGTGGCCAAGGGCTGAGGGGGAGCGAGCAACACAGTGGCAGGCAAACCGGTCAGGCCGGCGAACGCGATCGACCAGACCCGGCGGATGCTCTCCCTGGTGACGTATCTCAGGGAGCGCCCCGGCGCGCGCATCGAGGACGTGGCGCGCGCCTTCGGCATCACCGAGGACGAGCTGGTCTCGGACCTCGACGTGCTGCCCATGTGCGGTACGAGTTTCCGCGGCGGCGACCTCCTCGACATCGACACCGACGGTGAACGGATCTGGTGGCACAATCCGGCCGCGCTGGGCGCGGACGCGGCCGAGCCGCTTCGGCTGGCCGCCGACGAGGCGACCGCGCTGCTGGTGGCGGCGCGGGCCGTGGCCACGCTGCCGGGGCTGCGGGAGGGCGACCGGCAGGCGCTGCTGCGGGCGACGGCGAAGGTGGAGGCGGCGGCCGGCGAGGCGGCGGGGGCCAGTGCGCGGCTGTCGGTGACGTTCGAGTCGGAGGGCGGGGTCTTCGCGGACGTCGACCGGGCGATCTCGGAGCGGCGCAGGCTGTGGATCCGCTACTACTCGCCCGCTCGTGACGAGCTCAGCGAGCGCGAGATCGACCCCATCCGACTGGTCAGCGTCGGGCACACCTACGTCGAGGCCTGGTGCCGTCGCTCGGAGGCCCGCCGCACGTTCCGGCTGGACCGGGTCGCCGAGATCAAGATCCTGGACGAGCCCTCGGCGCCGCCCGAGATCGAGATGCGGGACCTGTCGGAAGGGCTGGTGCAGCCGTCCGCGGAGGATCCGGAGGTCGTGGTCGAGGTGGGTCCGGGCGGCCGCTGGGTCGCCGAGTACTACCCGCATGACAGTGCGGATGAACTGCCCGACGGCGGTCTGCGTATCGCTCTGCGTACGCCCGACCCGGCCTCGCTGAGGCGGCTGGCCCTGCGGCTCGGTCGGGACGGCCGGATCGTCTCGCCGTCCGAGCTCGCCGACAGCGCCCGCCGGGCCGCCCGCGAGGCACTGGCGGCGTACGACGTGATCGGGGCGGGCGGCGCGGCCGGCGTGCCGGTCGCGGTGCACGGCGAGGGTGGGTCGGACGGACGGGAGCAGGGGGAGTCGTGAGCGAGTCGACGGTGACCGGTGTGCGGGGCGTCTCGGCGGCGTCCGCGTTCGCGGGGATGCGCAGCGTGGCCCCGGTGCGGTTCAGAGCCGGGTGCCCGGACTGCCGGGGCGCCTTCGAGCTCGCCGCGAGTGCGCTGCGGCTGGCCATCGGCGCTTCCAGCCGCACCACCTTCTACTCGTTCACCTGTCCGGACTGCGGGGCGGCGGTGCGCAAGCCGGCCGGCGAGCGGATCGTGGAACTGCTGACCGGCGGCGGCGTCAGGACCCTGCGGCTGCACTAGGGCCTGTCCAAGCCCCGCTCACGGGGGTGACCGTCGGACTCCTGCAGCCCGATCCGGACGACAGGCCCCGGCCGCGAGGGGTCTAGGCTCGCCCCATGTTCTGGGCGATGTTCGCGGTTGCGTTGGGTTTTGCAGGTCTCGCCGTCCTCGCGGTGTTCGCCGTGCGGGTCTTCGTCGAGGCGCAGCGGCTGGGGCGGCAGGTCGCGGAGTCCGCGAGCCGTATCGACCGGGCCGCCCAGGACCTGGAGCGGGCGGCGGTGAGCGCGGCGCGCGCCGTGGACACGCTGTGACGGTCGCCGTCGCGCGCCCGCCGGGCGCCGCGGCGGTTCCTCCCCGCCTGTCGAGGTTCCTCCCCGCCTGCCGAGGTCGACGCGTTGCGGGCCGCTTCGGCCTCCCGCGTCGGCGGTAGGGGCGGGTACGCTGCTGGTCGCGGCTCGGAGAACGAGGCCCGGACCGCATACCGGGAGTACGCACGGGGATTGCCTCACGTTTACCCCTGAGCGTTACGATCGCTGTCAACACGATCGTTCGGACACGCGTCCGACCGGTCGGACGGCAACCCGCCCCCGCAGCCTCGGTGAGAAGGTAAAGACTTATGTTCGGAAGGCTCGGCGCCCCCGAGATCATTCTCATCCTCGTCGTCGTCATCCTGCTGTTCGGCGCGAAGAAGCTTCCCGACATGGCGCGCTCGCTGGGCAAGTCCGCTCGCATCCTCAAGAGCGAGGCCAAGGCGATGAAGGAGGACGGCGGCAGCACGGCCACCCCGGCCGGCCCGCCCCACAACGACGAGCAGACCCCGGCGACGCGCACCATCCAGGCCGCTCCCGGCGACGTGACCAGCTCCCGTCCGGTCACCGAGCCGACGGACACGACCAAGCGCTGACGCAGGGCCGGTGACCTCCGGCCCGCCGCACGAGATGGGAACGTGGGTTGCTGAAGTCTGCCCGCAAAGAGGAGAAGGACCCCGAGGGGCGGATGCCCCTCGCGGAGCACCTGCGTGAGCTTCGCAACCGGCTCGCGAAGGCCATGCTGGCCATCGTCGTCGTGACGATCGTGGCCGCCTTCTTCTACAAGAACATCATCGAGTTCTTCACGAACCCGATTCTCAACGCGGTGGGGTGCGACTCGACCTTCTCCGAGCTGGCGACCCAGCGCAGCGGCACCTGCGCCCGCATCGTGCTGAACGGTCTGCTCACCCCCTTCACGCTCGCCCTCAAGGTCTCCCTGATGGCCGGCGTGATCTTCGCGTCCCCGGTCTGGCTGTACCAGCTGTGGGCGTTCGTCGCGCCCGGTCTGCACCGGCACGAGCGCAAGTACGCCTACGCGTTCGTCGGCACCGGCGTCCCGCTGTTCCTCGGCGGAGCGTTCTTCGCGTACAAGACGCTGCCGACGATGGCCAAGGTGCTGCTCCAGTTCTCGCCGGCGGACCTGGACAACCAGCTGCCGCTGGACGATCTGCTCGATCTGATCGTCCGCATGGTGCTGGTCTTCGGTCTCTCCTTCGAGCTGCCGTTGCTGCTGGTCATGCTGAACCTGACCGGGGTGCTGACCGGCAAGCGCATGCTCGGCTGGTGGCGAGGGATGATCATCGGCATCACGGTGTTCGCGGCGGTCGCCACGCCCAGCACCGACCCGCTGACCATGCTGGCGCTCGCCGGTCCCATCTGGGTCCTGTACTTCTGCGCGACCGCCTTCTCCCTGCTGAACGACCGCCGCAAGTTCCGCCGCGACGCCCTCGGACCGGCCGACGACGAGGCGTCCGAGCTGGATCTCACCCCCGAGGACATCGGCGAGGTCGAGACGGTGGCCGCCTCGCGCGCCCTGCCGGAGCAGTCGAGCACGGACCGGGTCAACGGTTATGACGACGTGACCTGACCGGCGTCGCCCAACTCGTAGGGTCATCCTCGTGACCTGCGAGATCACCCTCTTCGTCAATCCCGCGGCGGGCCGCGGCCGGGGCGCCCGAGCGGCGCAGCCGGCCGCTTCGGCGTTGCGGGCGGCCGGCTACCGCGTGCGCACCGTCGTCGGCGAGAACGCCGCGGACGGCCTCGTCCGCGCGCGGGCCGCCGTCGCGGACGGCACCGGCGCCCTGGTCGCCGTCGGCGGCGACGGGATGGCCCACCTCGCCCTCCAGGCCGTCGCCGGCACCGACACCCCGCTGGGCCTGGTCGCCGTCGGCACCGGCAACGACTTCGCCCGCGCCCTCGGCCTGCCCGTGCGCGACCCGGCGGCCGCCGGACGCCTGATCGCCGACGCCCTGAAGGCGTCCCGGATCCGCGCCGTCGACCTGGGCCGGGTGGACGAGCGCTGGTTCGGCACCGTCCTCGCCTCCGGCTTCGACTCGCGCGTCAACGACCGCGGAAACCGCATGCGCCTGCCCGCCGGACGCGCCAGGTACGACCTCGCGATGCTCGCCGAACTGGCCGCCCTGCGCCCGTTCGCCTACCGGATCACCCTGGACGACGGCGCGGTGCGGGAGGTCGAGGCGACCCTCGTCGCCGTCGGCAACGGCCCCTCCTACGGCGGCGGCATGCGGATCTGCCCCGGCGCCGACCTCGCCGACGGCCTGTTCGACGTCACGGTGGTCGGCGACTGCGGCCGGGCGACGCTGCTGCGGGTCTTCCCCCGGGTGTACCGGGGCACGCACGTGGACCACCCCCGGGTCACCGTGTACCGGGCCGCACGGGTCGAGATCGCCGCCGAGGACGTCTCCGGGTACGCGGACGGGGAGCGGCTCGGGGAGCTGCCGCTCACCGCGCACTGCGTGCCCGGCGCGGTGCGGGTCGTCGGCCCCTGAGCGCAGGCCGTCGGCCCCGACCTGTGGGGGCGCCGGTTCGCGGGCCGGGGTGCGCTCCCGGCGCTCGGACGGGGCAGGACCGCCCCCGTGAACTGGGGCGGACCCGCATCGGGAAGCACCTGATCCGGATAATGATCGTCCTGTTGTCAGTGCGGCCCGGTACGCTCGAAAGCACGATGACAGAGGATCTCTCACCGGCCGAGCGGTACGCGGCAGCACGCAAGCGCGCTGTCGAGCAGGCCACCGCGCTCGCGTCCTTCCGCGAGATGTACGACTTCGGTCTCGACCCCTTCCAGATCGAGGCCTGTCAGGCGCTGGAGGCGGGCAAGGGCGTCCTGGTGGCCGCCCCCACCGGCTCGGGCAAGACGATCGTGGGCGAGTTCGCCGTCCACCTCGCCCTCCAGCAGGGCAAGAAGTGCTTCTACACGACGCCCATCAAGGCGCTGTCGAACCAGAAGTACTCCGACCTGAGCCGGCGCTACGGCAGCGACAAGGTCGGCCTGCTCACCGGCGACAACAGCGTCAACTCCGACGCCCCGGTGGTCGTGATGACCACCGAGGTGCTGCGGAACATGCTCTACGCCGGCTCGCAGACCCTCCTCGGCCTCGGCTACGTGGTCATGGACGAGGTGCACTACCTCTCCGACCGCTTCCGGGGCGCCGTGTGGGAGGAGGTGATCATCCACCTCCCCGAGTCGGTCACCCTGGTCTCGCTGTCGGCGACCGTGTCCAACGCCGAGGAGTTCGGCGACTGGCTCGACACCGTGCGCGGCGACACCGAGGTGATCGTCTCCGAACACCGGCCGGTGCCGCTGTTCCAGCACGTGCTCGCCGGACGCCGGATGTACGACCTGTTCGAGGAGGGTGAGGGGCACCGCAGGGCCGTCAACCCCGACCTCGCGCGGCTGGCCCGGATGGAGGCCTCCCGGCCCTCGTACCAGGACCGCAGGCGCGGCAGGAACGTGCGCGAGGCCGATCGTGAGCGCGAGCGCCGGCAGCGCTCGCGCGTGTGGACGCCGGGCCGGCCCGAGGTCATCGAGCGGCTCGACGCCGAAGGGCTGCTGCCCGCCATCACGTTCATCTTCAGCCGCGCCGCCTGCGAGGCCGCCGTCCAGCAGTGCCTGTACGCCGGGCTGCGGCTGAACGACGAGGAGGCGCGGGCCGAGGTCCGCGCCCTCGTCGAGGAGCGCACCGCCGCCATCCCGCACGAGGACCTGCACGTCCTCGGCTACTACGAGTGGCTGGAAGGCCTGGAGCGGGGCATCGCCGCCCACCACGCGGGCATGCTGCCGACGTTCAAGGAGGTCGTCGAGGAACTGTTCGTGCGCGGCCTGGTCAAGGCCGTCTTCGCGACCGAGACCCTCGCCCTGGGCATCAACATGCCCGCCCGGTCGGTGGTGCTGGAGAAGCTCGTCAAGTGGAACGGCGAACAGCACGCCGACATCACCCCCGGCGAGTACACCCAGCTGACCGGGCGCGCGGGCCGCCGGGGCATCGACGTCGAGGGACACGCCGTCGTGCTGTGGCAGCGCGCGATGAACCCCGACCACCTCGCCGGCCTCGCGGGCACCCGCACCTACCCGCTGCGCTCCAGCTTCAAGCCGTCGTACAACATGGCGGTCAACCTCGTCGAGCAGTTCGGGCGGCACCGCTCGCGCGAGCTGCTGGAGACGTCGTTCGCGCAGTTCCAGGCCGACCGTTCGGTGGTCGGGATCTCCCGGCAGGTGCAGCGCAACGAGGAGGGCCTGGAGGGCTACCAGGCCTCCATGACCTGCCACCTCGGCGACTTCGACGAGTACGCGCGGCTGCGCCGCGAGCTCAAGGACCGCGAGACGGAGCTGGCCAAGCAGGGTGCGGCCCAGCGGCGCGCGGAGGCGGCCGTGGCGCTGGAGAGGCTCAAGCCCGGCGACGTCATCCACGTGCCCACCGGCAAGTACGCGGGGCTGGCGCTGGTGCTCGATCCGGGCCTGCCCGCCGGGCGGGCCAACGGTCACCGCGGCTTCGAGCAGCACGACGGGCCGCGCCCGCTGGTCCTCACCGCCGAGCGCCAGGTCAAGCGGCTGGCGTCGATCGACTTCCCGGTGCCGGTCGAGGCGCTGGAGCGGATGCGGATCCCGAAGACGTTCAACGCGCGCTCGCCGCAGTCCCGCCGCGACCTCGCCTCCGCGCTGCGCACCAAGGCGGGCCACATCCCGCCGGAGCGGGCCCGCAAGCAGCGTTCCCAGGCCGCGGACGACCGGGAGATCGCCCGGCTGCGCACCGAGATCCGGGCGCACCCCTGCCATGGCTGCGCCGACCGTGAGGACCACGCCCGCTGGGCCGAGCGCTACCACCGGCTGCTGCGCGACACCTCGCAGCTGGAGCGCCGCATCGAGGGACGCACCAACACCATCGCCCGCACCTTCGACCGGATCGTGGCGCTGCTGACCGAGCTGGACTATCTGCGCGGCAACGAGGTCACCGAGCACGGCAAGCGGCTCGCCCGCCTCTACGGCGAACTCGACCTGCTCGCCAGCGAATGCCTGCGCGCGGGCGTCTGGGAGGGGCTCACGCCCGCGGAACTCGCCGCCTGCGTCTCGGCGTTGGTGTACGAGGCACGGGTGAGTGACGACGCGACGGCGCCGAAGCTGCCCTCGGGCAAGGCGAAGGCCGCGCTCGGCGAGATGGTGCGGATCTGGGGCCGGCTGGACGCGCTGGAGGAGGACTTCCGGATCAGCCAGACCGAGGGCGTGGGACAGCGCGAGCCGGATCTGGGCTTCGCCTGGTCCGCGTACATGTGGGCGTCGGGCAAGGGGCTGGACGAGGTGCTGCGCGAGGCGGAGATGCCCGCCGGCGACTTCGTGCGGTGGTGCAAGCAGGTCATCGACGTCCTCGGGCAGATCGCGGCGGCGGCTCCCGCGCAGAGTTCGACGGTGGCGAAGAACGCCCGCAAGGCGGTCGACGGGCTGCTGCGGGGCGTGGTGGCCTACTCGTCGGTGGGATGAGCGAGGGCACGGCGGTGTTCCGGGAGTGCGCGGCCGGTCGCGCACTCCCCGCGTCCGCTGTGCCGGCGAACAGGCCTCAGGCGCGCTGTTCCTGACGCCGGCTCAGGTAGGCGCGCCAGCTGCCGTGGGCGGTGATGTCCTCGGCGTCCGCCAGGGCGGAGGGTTCGCAGAGGAAGCCGGGGACCCGGGCGCCGTCGGCGAGTTCCACGCGGCCCAGGGCCATCGGGCGGGGCAGGCCGGCCAGCAGGGATCCGAGGCCCTCGGCCGGGATGCGCCACACCTCCGTCTCGATGGCCGCTCCGGAGCCGTCCTGGCGGCCGACGTGCACCAGGCCCGGCTTCGGCGGGCTGGTGCGCAGGGCGTGCAGACGGTAGACGGGGGCGGTCGTGGTCGTCCGCTCCAGGCGGGCGCCCAGGGCGAGGAGCTGCCCGTTCAACGGCTGGCCCGTCAGGTGGGCGCCCACCACCGCCACCCGCGTCTCGGGCCGCAGCAGTGCGGCGATCCGGGCCAGCCGTTCGTCCGTGTGCGCCGGCCCGATCAGCATGACGCCGAACGGGAGGCCGTTCACCTCGCCGGCCGGGACGGCTGCCGCCGCCAGGTCGAAGAGGTTGGTGGAGTTGGTGAAGCGGCCCAGGCGGGCGTTGGCGCCCAGCGGGTCGGCGGCGACCTCGGCGAGGGTGGGATGGCCGGGCGCGGTGGGCAGGAGCAGGGCATCGGCGCCGGCCAGTTCGGCGAGGGCCCGGGTGCGCAGGGCGGCCAGGCGGTCCTGGTCCGCGAAGAGGCGGTGGGCGGGGACGTCGCGGGCGCGGGTGATGATGCCGGCGACCGTCGGGTCCAGGCCGGCGCCGCCGTCGGCGAGCAGCTTGTCGACGAAGCCGCCCACGGCGGTGTAGCGCTCGGCGACGAACGCGCCCTCGTAGAGCAGCGCGGCCGCCTCGGTGAACGGGGCGAGGTCGAGGGTGCGGATCTCGGCGCCGGCCGACGCGAGCTGCCGCGCCGCCGCCTCGTAGGCCTCGGCCCAGCCCGCGTCCAGCTCGCCGAGCTGTTCGAGCGGCGGGACCGCGACGCGCCAGGGGCCGGCCGGCCGCCCCGGCAGGGGCGGGGCGGCGCCGGTGGTCATGTGGGCGAGGGCCTGCTCGGCCTCCGGCAGGGTGCGGGCGAAGACGGTCACGCAGTCGAGCGAGGCGCAGGCGGGGACGACGCCCTCGGTCGGGACCAGACCGCGGGTCGGCTTCAGGCCCACGACGCCGTTGAGGGCGGCCGGCACCCGGCCCGAGCCCGCCGTGTCCGTGCCGAGGGCGAGGTCGACGAGGCCGAGGGCCACCGCGACCGCCGAGCCGGAGCTGGAGCCGCCGCTGATCCGCGCCGGGTCCCGGGCGTTGCGGACCGCGCCGTGCGGGGAGCGGGTGCCCACCAGGCCCGTCGCGAACTGGTCGAGGTTCGTCGTGCCCACCACCAGGGCGCCGGCCGCGCGCAGGCCGGCCACCGCCGGGGCGTCCCGGGCGGGCCGGTAGGCGTACGCGGGGCAGCCGGCCGTGGTGGGCAGACCGGCCACGTCGATGTTCCCCTTCACGGCGAGCAGCCGGCCGGCCAGCGGGAGGCGGGCCCCGGCGGCGACGCGTTCGTCGATCGCCCGGGCCTCCGACTCGACCTCCTCCCTGGGGCGCAGGTCGATCCAGATCTCGGGGCGGGCCGTGGCCTCGATGCGGTCGTAGGCGGCACGGACGCGGCTGAGCGTGCTGGACATCTCCGGTTCCTCTCTCACGCGCCGGCCGGGGCGAGGACGAGCAGCGCCGACCCCGCCTCGACCTGGTCGCCGGGTCGGGCCAGGACCTGTGCCACCACGCCGTCGACCGGCGCGTGCACCCTGGACTCCATCTTCATCGCCTCCAGCGCGAGCAGCGGCTGGCCGGCCGTCACCTCGTCGCCCGGCGACACGTTCAACTGCCATACGGACGCGGCGAACTCGGCCTCCACGAGGCGTCCGCCGGGAGGGACGGTCACCTCGGCCGGCGCGGCCGCCGGCGCGTCCGCGGCCTGCGCCCGGGCGAACTCGCCCGCAAACTCCCAGGCGTCGCGCTCGGCCGCGAAGGCGGTCCGCTGGCGGGCTCTGAACTCCGCCACGGCGTCAGCGTGTTCGGCGAGGAAGGCCTGGTGTTCGGCGAGCGAGAAGGAGCCCTCCTCGATGCGCGGCACGAAGCGGCCGGAGACGATGTCGGCCCGCAGGTCGAGGAGTTCGTCCGGGCCGACCGGGTACCAGCGGATCCGGTCGAAGAACCGCAGCAGCCAGGGCGAGCCCGCCTCGAACGCGCCACGCTGCTGCCAGGGCGACCAGACCTGGGTCGTCCGGCCCACGAACTGGTAGCCACCGGGGCCCTCCATGCCGTAGACGCACAGATACGCTCCGCCGATGCCGACCGAGTTCTCGGCCGTCCAGGTGCGGGCCGGGTTGTACTTCGTCGTCACCAGCCGGTGGCGGGGGTCGAGGGGGGTGGCGACCGGGGCGCCCAGGTAGACGTCGCCGAGGCCGAGGACCAGGTACTCGGCGGCGAACACGGTGTCGTAGACGTCCGCGGTCGACTCCAGTCCGTTGACGCGGCGGATGAACTCGATGTTCCAGGGGCACCAGGGGGCGTCGTCGCGCACGCCCGCCATGTAGCGGGCGATCGCCTCGCGGGTGGCCGGGTCGTCCCAGGACAGCGGCAGGTGCACGGTGCGGGAGGGCACGACCAGCTCGTCCGAAGGGGGCAGCGTCGCCGCCATCTCCCGGACGAAGGCGAGGAGTTCGCGCTGGGGCAGGCGGCTCGGGTCGGTCCGGATCTGCAGCGAGCGGATGCCCGGGGTGAGGTCGGTGACGCCCGTCAGGTCCGCCGCGGCCACCGCCTCCATCAGGGCGTGGACGCGCATCCGCAGGGCGAGGTCCAGCTGGGGCGGCCCGAACTCGACCAGGAGGTTGTCGTCGCCGCTGCGGCGGAAGGCGACGTCGCCGTCGCGCGCCAGGATCCCGCCGTCGACGATCTCGGGGCGCGGCCGGCCGTCCACGTCCACCGGCCGGAAGCGGACGGTGTCGCCGGGGCGCAGCTGGCCGAGCTTCCAGCGTTCGCGGGTGAGCACCGTGGCCGGGCAGACGAACCCGCCGAGCGAGGGCCCGTCCGGGCCGAGCAGCACCGGCATGTCGCCCGTGTAGTCCACGGCGCCGACGGAGTACGGGGTGTCGTGGATGTTGGAGGGGTGCAGGCCCGCCTCGCCGCCGTCGGTGCGCGCCCATCGCGGCTTGGGGCCGACCAGGCGCACTCCCGTGCGGGCGGAGTTGAAGTGGACCTTCCAGTCGGCGGCGTAGAAGTCGCGGATGTCGTCCTCGGTGAAGAACTCCGGCGCCGCGTGCGGGCCTTCCACGGCGCCGATGTGCCAGACGGAGGTGAACTCGGGGCGCTCCGGTGTGCCCGGGCCCTCGGTGACGGCGCCGCCGTGCAGGACGTCCCCCGTGCGCAGCGCGCGGCCGCCGTGTCCGCCGAACCGGCCCAGCGTGAAGGTGCTCGCGCTGCCCAGGAAGGCGGGGACGTCGAGGCCGCCCGCGAACAGGACGTAGGTGCGCAGACCGTGTTCGCCGGGCGCGCCGACCTCCAGCAGGGATCCCGCGGGGACGGTCACCGGTTCCCACTGCGGGGCGGCGGCGCCGTCCACCGTGACCGGCGCCGGCGCGCCCGTGACGCACACCGTCGTGGCGTGGGTGAACCGCAGCGAGGGGCCCTGGAGGGTGCACTCCAGGCCCGGCGCGCCCTCGGGGTTGCCGAGCGCCCGGTTGCCCAGCCGGAACGAGCGGTCGTCCATCGGGCCGGACGGCGGGACGCCGACCTGCCAGTGACCGGTGCGGCCGGGCCAGTCCTGCACGGTGGTGAGGGTGCCGCCGGCCACGACCTCGACACGCGGGGTGGGATCGCGCACCTCGGCGAGGGTCGCCGTCGAGTGGGACGCCGTCACGAAGCGGGGGTCCGCGAGCGCGGCCCGCACCAGGCCCAGGTTCGTCTCGATGCCGTCGACGCGGGTGCGGGCCAGGGCCTCGTCGAGGCGCCGCAGCGCGTGGGCGCGGTCCGCGCCGTGGGCGATCACCTTGGCCAGCATCGGGTCGTAGGACGTCGTCACCTCGCAGCCCGTCTCCACCCAGCCGTCGACGCGCACGCCGGCCGGGAACTCGACCCGGGTCAGCAGGCCCGCGCTGGGCCGGTGGCCGCGGCTGGGGTCCTCGGCGTACAGGCGCGCCTCGACGGCGTGGCCGCGCGGCGGCCCCGGCTCGCGGACGACGTCCCGCTCGCCGCGCGCCAGGCGCAGCATCCAGGCGACGAGGTCGACGCCGTAGATCTCCTCGGTGACCGGGTGTTCCACCTGCAGCCGGGTGTTGACCTCCAGGAAGTAGGCCTCCTCGCGGGCCGCGTCGTAGACGAACTCGACGGTGCCGGCCGAGCGGTAGCCGACGGAGGCGCACAGCTCGCGCGCGGACGAGGCCAGTTCCCGGCGCACCCGGTCGGGCAGTCCCGGCGCGGGGGCCTCCTCCAGGACCTTCTGGTTGCGGCGCTGCAGCGAGCAGTCGCGGTCGCCGAAGGTGACGACCTGGCCGGCGCCGTCGCCGAAGACCTGGACCTCGACGTGGCGGGCGTTCTCGACGAGCCGTTCCAGGAAGACGCCGGCCGAGGAGAAGGAGGCGGCCGCGACGCGCTGGACGCGCTCCCAGGCGTCGGCGAGCTCACCGGCCGAGCGGCAGGCCGACATGCCGATCCCGCCGCCTCCGCCGGTCGCCTTGAGCATGACGGGATAGCCGATGGCCTCCGCCGCCCGCTCCGCCGCGGTCAGGGACTCCAGCAGGCCGGTGCCCGGCGCCAGCGGCACCCCGGCGGCCCGGGCCGCCGCGCGGGCCGTGTGCTTGGCGCCGAAGAGTTCCAGCTGGTCGGGGGTGGGGCCGACGAAGACGATGCCGGCGTCGGCGCAGCGGCGCGCGAAGGCCGCGTCCTCCGAGAGGAACCCGTAGCCCGGGTGGATCGCGCCCGCGCCGGTCGCCTCGGCCGCCTTCAGGACCAGGTCGGCGTCGAGGTAGGACTCCTTCGCGGGCGCGGGGCCGAGCCGCACCGCCTCGTCGGCGAGCCGGACGTGGGGCGCCGACCGGTCGGGGTCGGAGTACACCGCGACGGTGCGCAGGCCCAGTTCGCGGGCGGTGCGCAGGATGCGGACGGCTATCTCGCCCCGGTTGGCCACGAGCAGCTTGTCGAAGGTCATGTCGGGTCCTCGTCGCCGGCGGGGCCGCTGATCGTCATCTCCACCGCGGTCGGCTCGAAGCCGTTGCAGGGGTTGTTGACCTGGGGGCAGTTGGACACCAGGACGAGGACGTCCCGTTCGGCCCGCAGGGTGAGCGCGAGTCCGGGGGCGGAAAGGCCGTCGACGATGCCGAGGGCGCCGTCCTTCTCGACCGGCACGTTCATGTACCAGTTGACGTTGGAGACGAGGTCGCGCTTGCCCAGGCCGTGTCGCGCGCCCTCGGCCAGGAAGTTGTCGACGCAGGCGTGCTGCGAGAAGGTGTGGTGGCCGTAGCGCAGGGTGTTGGACTCCTTGGAGCAGGCGCCGCCGACGGTGTCGTGGCGGCCCACGGCGTCGGCGGTGACCGTCATCAGCGGGGTGTGCTCGTTGGACATCAGCACGCTGCCGGTGGTGAGGAAGACGCCGCCCTGCGCCTGGATCGTGTCGGGCGCGCTGTAGCGCACGGACGTGTCGTGGGCGTCGTACGCGAGGAAGTCGACGGCCTGGTTGCCGTGCAGGTCGGTGATGGTGAGCGTGTGGCCGGCGGGGACGACGGCCGACCAGGCCGCCCGTGCCGGGACGACGGTCTTCACACGAGCCCCCTGGCGGCGAGGAATTCGGCGGTGTTGAGGAAGGCGCGGCGGCCCTCCGGGGTCGCGTCCCACAGCGGGTCGCCCGGCCGGGTCGGCTCGGCCCGCCAGGCCAGCACCTCCAGCGGGGTGCTGACGTACCCGGGGCGGGGATCGGCCGGGTGCGGCACGTTGGCGATCAGGACCGTCACGTCCTGCTCGGCGCGCAGGGTGACGCTGCCGCCGGGGCCGGCCGAGCCGGTGAAGTCGAGGGAGCCGTCCTCGCGGACCCGCACGCCCTGGAAGAAGGAGAGCGAGGGCGGCAGGTCGCGGGGGTCAAGGCCGTTCTTGGCGGCGGCCAGCTTGAACAGCTCACGGCCGGCGGGGGAGGGGCCCTGGGGCGAGCCGTCGCCGTAGCGCTCGGTGTTGCGGACGAGGGTGGAGGTGCCGCACAGGGCGTCGTGCCGGCCGGAGGCGTCGGTGACGACCGAGGCGAGGACGCGGCCCTGGTCGGACAGGAGCAGCACGCCCTCGCCGAGGTAGGCGTTCCACTGGACCTTGACGGTGTCGGCCACGTTCAGCCGCTCCCAGGGGCGGCCCTCCACATAGAGGAGCAGATGCGCGCAGGCGTCGCCGTGCGGGTCGGTCAGGCGCAGCTCCGTGCCGCGGGCGAGGACCCGATGGGTGTAGTTGCCGCCCCCGACCGTCTCGGCCCACACCAGATGGCCGGCCTCGCAGGGCGGGTTCGGCCAGTCCCGGGCCGGGACGACCGGCATCGCCTCGGCCCGGGCGCCCTCCTGCGCCCGGGCGTGGGCGCGTGCCCCGTAGGTGGTCGCTGTCGCCGCCATTGCGGACCTCCGCAGCTCGGTTCCGTCGCTGTCGCGGTATTTCTGTCGCGCGACAGAAATTAGGGCCCCGCCGGGTCGAGGCCGTTGCCCGAGGGTTGCGGGCCGGTTACCGACTCCTCACCGGTCCCGGCCGAAGATCGTCGCCGGACGCCGTGTGCGAGGATCGAGCGCATGGAGACGGGCAGCGGGCGCCGAGTGGGCCGGCCGCGCGCCGCGCAGCGCCCGGACAGCGGCCTCGCGCCGCGCGCGGAACTCCTCGCGGCCGCCGCGGAGTTGTTCACCACCCGCGGCTACGCCGCCACCACCACCCGGGCCGTCGCCGAGCGGGCGGGGATGCGCCAGGCCTCCATGTACCACTACGTCTCCGGCAAGGAGGAGCTGCTCGCCGCGCTGCTGGAGTCGACGGTCACGCCCTCGCTCGCCTACGCGGGCGAGCTGCTCGCGGACGACGGGCGGCCCGCCGCGGACCGGCTGTGGGAGCTGTGCCGCGCCGACGTGGAGCTGCTGTGCGGCGGCTCCCACGACCTCGGCGGCCTCTATCTGCTGCCCGAGGTGCGCACCGAGCGGTTCGCCGGGTTCCACGCCGTGCGCGCCGAACTCAAGGACGCCTACCGGCGGTTGATCGCCGCCACCACGGCGGGCGGCGCGCTGCCCGGGAGCGCGCTCGCGCTGCGCACCGATCTCGTCTTCGGGCTCATCGAGGGCGTCATCCTCGTCCACCGCTCCGACCCCGACCGCTCCGTTACTGAGTTCGCCCGCGCCACCGCCGACGCGGCGCTGCGCATCGTCGGCGTCTGAGCAACCTGTCGGCGTCCGAGCGGCCCGGCCGCGGCGGGTGAGCGCCGGTGGGCGGTCGCCTCATCCGTCCCGGTGAATCCTCGCGCACAACCGTTCGTCGTCACCGAGCGCGTTCGAAAGATTGCGGAACGTGCAAACGGTCGAGGTTACTCCACGTACAGGAGTGGTTTCAGGCGGTTGCCGAATATGACACGGCGATGATCCTGTCGGACTAAGCTCGCCCGCGGCGCACCGAGTTGAGGCGTATTCGTGCGCTTGTTCCCCAATATCCCGAAGATGCCGACAGATCCCTACAGAGGGTGCCCACATGGTGAGTGTTCAGTCCCCACCCGGTCGCCGAGAACTGCCCTACGCGCGCGTGCTGCTGCTCCCGGCGATACTGATGGCCGCGGCGACCGGAGCCGCCGTCGCCCTGGTGGCGATGCCGGCCCGGCTCGCCGTCGGCGTCTGCGGAGCCGTCGCGACGCTCCTGGTGACCGCGGCGGGAGCCGAGTCCGTCCGCCGCGGCAGGCGACTTCGGGAACTGCGCGCGAAGACCGACCGGCACATCGCCTATCTGGAAGGGCGCGTCGCCGACCACGCGGAGGAGAACCGCCGCCTCGCCCGGGAGCACGTGCCGAGCGCCGTGGCCTGGCTGCGCGCCGGCAATTCCCCCAGAGAGGTGATGCGCGACCTCAGTCAGAGCGATCCGGCCTTCCGCGCGCTCGACGACGCGCAGCGCGCCGTGGTCCGCAAGATCCTCGACATCGTCGACCACGAGGAGTCCCTGCGCGACTCCGCCCAGCGCTCCTTCGTCAGCATCGCCCGCCGCATGCAGGCCATCGTCCACCAACAGGCGGCGGAACTGCGGGAGATGGAGGAGGACCACGGACGCAACCCCGAGGTCTTCGACGACCTGCTGCGCATCGACCACGGCACCGCGCTGATCGGCCGCCTCGCCGACTCCATCGGCGTGCTCGGCGGCGGCCGCCCCAGCCGCAACTGGCCCCAGCCCGTCCCGCTGTACAGCGTGCTGCGCGGCGCCATGTCCCGGATCCTGGACTACCGGCGCATCCAGCTGGACTCCATCGCCAAGGTCAACATCCGCGGCCTCTCCGTCGAGCCGCTCATCCACGCGCTCGCCGAACTCCTCGACAACGCCACCCGCTACTCGCCTCCGAACAGCAAGGTGCACGTCAACGCCGTCGAGGTGCAGACCGGCATCGCCGTCGAGATCGAGGACGCCGGCGTCAGCCTCAGCGAAGAGGCCCGCGCCAAGGCCGAACGCATGCTGGAGCAGGCCATGGCGGGCGTCGACATCCAGGACGTCGGCGGCACCCCGCGGCTGGGCCTCGCGGTCGTCGGCCGTCTGTGCACGTCCTTCAACCTGCAGGTCTCGCTGCGCACCTCGGCCTACGGCGGCGTCCGGGCCGTCCTCATCGTGCCGAGCGAGATGCAGACCTCCGATCCCGCCCCCGGCTTCGCGCACGGCATCGGCGCCACCGCCGTGCCGCAGATCGACCTCAGCCAGATCGGCGAGGGCCCCAAGCGCCCGCCGAAGAAGCGCCGCCCCACCAACGCGCGCATCCCCGCCGGAGTGTCCCTGACCGACGACGAGGTCCCCGAGGTCACCGAGTGGACCGAGCAGGGCCTGCCGCAACGCCGCAGCAAGACGACGATCTCCATCGCCCAGCGCTACCGGGAGGCCTACGCCGCCCAGGACGCCGCACGCGAGGGCAAGCCCGACCCGTTCGCACGGCCCGAGCCGGAGCCGCAGCCCGAGCAGCCGAAGCGCGAGCCCGGCCTGGCGTTCGAGGCCTTCTGGGAGGGCCTGGTGAAGGCCGCCCCGCCGGGAGCGCACCCCACCGACTTCACCCGCAACCCCACCGCCTACCTGCACCTGCTCGAAGACAAGGCCGAGACCGAGGCCGACGATGAAGGGGACCTCACGTGATCCAGCAGCGCCAAAACTTCGACTGGCTGCTCAAGGAGCTCTATGACGGGGTCCCCGGCATCGAGATGATCGTCGTGCTCTCGGCCGACGGACTGCGCATCGCCCGCTACGCCGGCGACCCCGACGCCGCCGACCGGGTCGCCGCCGCCTGCGCGGGCCTGCAGAGCCTGGCCGCCGCCGTCGGCCAGGAGATCCACTCCAGCAGCGGCGAGATGGACATGGTCGTCATCGACCTGAGCGGCGGCTACTTCTACATGATGTCGGCCGGCGCCAACGCCTACCTCGCCGTCCTCGCCGACGTGCGCTGCGAGGCCGGCCGGATGAGCGGCATGATGCGCGACCTGGTGGTCCGCATCGGCGCCCACCTGACCAGCCCGCCCCGCCGCAACGGGCAGAGCGTATGACCCCTCCGCAACGCCGTCGGCGACAACCCCTCCCGCAGCCCTCCCCACCGCCCCCGCCGGTCCCGCAGGCCGCGCCGGTCCCGCAGTCCGCGCCGTCCCCGACCCAGGGCAAGGACGCGGGCGAGGGGGAGGGCAAGAACCCCGAGCGGCTGTACATCATCACGGGCGCGGACGGCGAACGCGCGCCCGTCGACCTCGTCACCCTGATCGTGGCGCGTGCCGAACCGCCCTCGTCGGCCACCCCCGAGCAGACGGCGGTGCTGCGGATGTGCGCCGCCCCGCTGTCCGTGGCCGAGATCTCGGCCTATCTGCGCCTGCCGTTCAGCGTGGTGACGGTGCTGCTCACCGAGATGCTGGCGGCCGAACTCGTCCAGGCGCGGGCCCCCATCGTCCGGCAGCAGCTCCCCGACCGTTCCCTTCTCGAAGCGGTGATGCATGGACTTCAACGGCTCTGACACGATTCCCGGCCCACGCGCCGAGGACCAGCTGCCGCACACCACCACGGCCGCGGCGAAGATCGTCATCGTGGGCGGCTTCGGCGTGGGCAAGACCACCATGGTCGGCTCCGTCAGCGAGATCAGGCCGCTGACCACCGAGGAGACCATGACCCAGGCGGGCATCGGGGTCGACGACAACTACGGCTCGGAGACCAAGACCGCCACCACCGTGGCCATGGACTTCGGCCGCATCCGGATCACCGAACAGGTCGTCCTCTACCTCTTCGGCACGCCCGGCCAGGAACGCTTCTGGTTCCTGTGGAACGGGCTGTTCGAGGGCGCGCTCGGCGCGGTCGTCCTGGTCGACACCCGCCGCATCGAGGTCAGCTTCGAGGTGATGGGCCGGCTGGAGGAGGGCGGCGTGCCCTTCGTCGTCGCCGTCAACACCTTCCCCGACGGGCCCCGTTACCCCCTCGACGACCTGCGGGCCGCGCTCGACCTGCCGCCCGAGATCCCGATCGTGGAGTGCGACGTCCGCCGCCGCGCCTCCAGCCGGGACGTCCTGATGACCCTCATGCGCTTCCTGCACTCCCTGGCCCTGAGCCGCAGCCTCACCTGACCCCGCCCGGCACCCCATCCATCGACACCCGATCCGGCGCGACACCGGATTCGGCACAGTTGCGGAGCGACCCCCTGTGACTCCCGAACACCCCGCCCCCACCGGCCGGCACGACCTCGCCCTCGACCTGCCGCCCGGCTGCCCCGCGCACGTCCGGGGCCCCGGCGGACTGGCCCGCCTCTACGGCCCCGGCGCCGAGGACCTGAACGAACTGTACGAGCGGCTGCGCGAGGAACACGGCCCCGTGGCGCCGGTCCTGATCCACGACGACCTGCCGATGTGGATGGTCCTCGGACACGCCGAGAACCTGCGCATGGTCCGCACGCCCTCGCAGTTCACCAAGGACAGCCGCATCTGGTCGCAACTGCTGCAGGGCAGGGTCCGGCCCGACCACCCGCTGATGCCGCACATCGCCTGGCAGCCCATCTGCGCCCACGCCGAGGGCGACGAGCACCGGCGGCTGCGGGGCGCGGTCACGGCGGCCATGGCGACCATCGACGACCGCAGCGTGCGCCGCTACATCAACCGCTCCAGTCAGCGCCTGGTCAACCGCTTCTGCGAGCAGGGCCGGGCCGAACTGGTCGGCGACTTCGCCGAGCACCTCCCCATGGCCGTGATGTGCCACGTCCTCGGCATGCCCGACGAGTACAACGACAAGATGGTGCACGCGGCCCGCGACGCCCTCAAGGGCAGCGAGACCGCCCTCGCCAGCCACGAGTACGTGGTCGGGGCCCTCGCCCGGCTCACCGCCCGCCGCCGCGCCGAGCCCGAGGACGACTTCACCAGCCACCTCGTCACCCACCCGGCCGCCCTCACCGACGACGAGGTCCGCGAGCACCTGCGCCTGGTCCTCTTCGCCGCCTACGAGAACACGGTCAACCTGCTCTCCAACGTGCTGCGCATGGTCCTCACCGACCCGCGCTTCCTCGCCCGGCTCAACGGCGGGCAGATGACGGTCGCCGAGGCGGTCGAGCAGTCCCTGTGGGACGAGCCCCCGTTCAGCACCATCTTCGGCTACTTCGCCAAGCAGGACACGGAGTTGGGCGGCCAGCGCATCCGCCGCGGCGACGGCCTGTTCTTCGCGCCCGCCCCCGGCAACGTGGACCCCCGGGTGCGCCCCGACCTCTCCGCCCACATGCGGGGCAACCGCTCCCACCTGGCCTTCGGCAGCGGTCCGCACGAGTGCCCCGGCCAGGACATCGGCCGAGCGATCGCCGACGTCGGCGTCGACGCGCTGCTGACGCGGCTCCCCGACGTGCAACTCGACTGCGCCGAGGACGAGTTGCGGTGGACGATGTCGATCGCCTCGCGGCACCTGGTGGCGCTGCCGGTCCGGTTCGAGCCCAAGGACCAGCAGGACGTCAAGCACAAGCCGAGCCATGCCCCGATCCCGCCGCAGCGCCCGACCCGGCCGGTGAGCGCGCCCCCGCGGCCCGCGCCCGAGTCCGTCCGCGAGCCGGTGGCCACCGCCTCGACGCCTGCGCCGACAGCGGCACCGACACCGGCACCTGCGTCCGCGCCGCCCGCCCCGCAGCAGACCGGACCGGCGCGCCGGCCGAACGCCTGGCGGCGCTTCCTGGCCTGGTGGCGCGGCTACTGAACGACCCCGCCCGGCCGCCGGCCGTCCGGCGGCCGGGAAGCGGCGGCCCAGCGCTCGTACGACGCCCAGGCGTCCAGGACGCGCCCGCTGCGCAGCCGGTGCTCCCTCCCCGTGACCGGATCGGTGAACTCCAGCTCCCGCGCCAGCAGTTGCAGCGGACGCCGGAAGTCGCCGGCCGGCACGGGGGCGGCCACCTCGGGGTACAGCGGATCGCCGAGGATCGGCACGCCGAGCGCGTTCAGGTGGACGCGCAGCTGATGGGTCTGGCCGGTGGCGGGCAGCAGCCGGTACCGGCCGAGCCCCCGCTCACCGTGCTCGACGAGCTCGACGCGGGTCACCGCGTTCGGCTCGCCCGCCACCTCGTAGGCGGCCAGGATCCCGCGTTCCTTGACGATCCGGCTGCGTACGGTCCGGGGCAGCGCCAGCCCGGGGGCGTACGGCGCGATCGCCTCGTACACCTTGCGCACCCGGCGGTCCCGGAACAGCGACTGGTAGGCGCCGCGCTCCTCGGGCCGCACGACGAACAGCACGAGCCCGGCGGTGAGCCGGTCCAGCCGGTGGGCGGCGCCCAGCGCGGGGACGCCCAGCTCCCGCCGCAACCGGGCCAGCGCGGTCTCCACGACATGGCTGCCGCGCGGGGTGGTGGCGAGGAAGTGCGGCTTGTCGGCGACGACGACGTGCTCGTCGCGGTACACGATCTCCAGCGGGAACGGCACGGGCGTCTCAAGCGGCAGCTCGCGGTGGTACCAGAGGAACGCCCCCGGCGCGTACGCCGTCCGCGCCGTCACCGCCCGGCCGTCGGCGTCGACGACCTGCCCGGCGTCCAGCATCGCGTCCACGATGCCGGCGCGCGCCGCGCCGATCCGCTCCACCAGGTGGTCGCGCACGGTGGCCCAGGAGCCCTCGCCCGGCAGTCGCACCCGCACCGGGTCGATCCCCTCGCGCTGCGGCAGGGGAGAGGGCGGGGGAGGCGTACGGCGTCTCATCGGGGCCAAGGGTACGGCGGCCGGAAACCCGGTTGACTCCTCGCCCGCCGTTGGCAGGATGCCGATCATGCCCTACACCGCCGGCCCCGTCCTGCCCGCCCGAACCCTCTCGGACATCGCGCAACCCGTTCTCCGCACCGGCGACGGGCTCCTCCTGCGCCCCTGGCGGGACGAGGACGCCCCCGCCGTCCACGCCGCCTTCCAGGACCCCGCGCTGCACCAGTGGCACGTCCGGTCCGCCGACTCCGTGGAAGAGGCGGCCGGCTGGATCACGCAGTGGCGCGCGGCCTGGGAGGAGGAGCGCAGCGCCCAGTGGGCCGTCGTCGACTCCGTCGCCGGCGAGCTGCTGGGCCGGGTGGCGCTGCGCGGCATCCTCCTCGACGAGGGCATCGCCGAGATCGCCTACTGGACGACGCGGGCGGCCCGCGGCCAGGGTGTGGCCCCCCGGGCCACGACCGCCCTCACCCACTGGGCCCTGGACGAGATCGGCTTCCACCGTCTTGAACTCACGCACGCCACCGCCAACGAGGCCTCCTGCCGCGTCGCCGCCAAGGCCGGGTTCGCCCTGGAGGGCACCAAGCGCAGCGCCGGCCTCCACCCGGACGGCTGGCACGACATGCACCTGCACGCGCGCGTGCAGGGCGACTGAGAAGGGCGCGCGCCTGCCGCTCCGTTGCGGACCTCGGCGTGACCTCCGGGCCTTGGCGTCGGTGCGGGACCCACCGGCTCCGAGCGCGGATCAGGGATGGTGTGGTAGCCGACGCGCAGCGCCGAGTGGGACGCGCCGTCAACGCGGTGGCGGGAGGGCCGTCCGATCGTCACCGTTCCCCGGCACATCTGGACGTCCGGGGGCCGACGCCTGGCGCGCCGGTGGGCCTCGGACCGCACGCCTCGTCGCGCCACGGCGGCAACAGGACTCGGATCGCTCGTCCGCCTGCTGCCGCCTGGCCTCCGAGGACGCAGGCAGCCGATGCCAGGCCGAGGTCGACACCAGGGCGTGACCGTGGGCGCGGTCAGGCGGATGCCACGGGCACCGCCGGGAGCGGTCCTCCCGAGGCCGCGTCCCCCCGTCGTGCCCTCACAGCCCGGTACAGGGCACCCGCTCCCACGGTGACCAGCAGGAACAGCACGGTGAACCACTGGAAGTACCAGTGGCCGCCCGTCGGGTCGTACACCGCCGCGCGGGGCCAGGCCAGGTTGACCGTCATCAGCAGGCCGTACAGGAGGGCGAGGGCGTTCACCGGGACGCCCCAGCGGCCCAGGGAGAACAGACGGGCGCCCGTCTCGTCGGCGCCGACCGGGGCGAATCCGCCGCGCAGCCGGCGCAACAGCAGCGGGCCGGTGACCATCGCGTAGGCCAGGTACAGCATCACGATGCAGGTGGTGCCGATGGCCAGGAAGGCGTCCGGCGAGGCGAAGTTCAGCAGCAGCAGGGCCGCGGCGAGGACGCCGACGACCAGCGCGGGGGCGCTCGGCATGCCGGTGCGGGGGTTCACGCGCGCCAGACGGGCGGAGAACGGGAGCTGACCGTCGCGGGCCATCGAGAACAGCATCCGGCAGGCCGCCGTCTGAATGGCGAGCGTGGCCACCGCGATCGCGACCACCACGTCCGCCAGCAGCGCCTTGCCGACCCCGTCGCCGAGGCTGCTGGTGAGGACGTAGCTGAGCCCGTCGACGCCGAGCCGTCCGTCGGTCAGGCTGGGCGCGGCCAGCAGTCCGCCCAGCACGATCAGCCCGCCGAGCAGGCCGGCCGCGGCGAGCGCCGTGAGGATCGTGCGGGGCGCGGTGCGCCTCGGGTGGTGCGTCTCCTCGCTCATCTCGCCCGCGCTGTCGAAGCCGATCATCACGTACGCCGCCGTGAACGAGCCCACGAGCAGCGCCCCGAACAGACCGCTCTGCGCGGCCCCCGCGGTGTGGAAGGTGATGCCCGGGGTGCGCTCGGAGTGGGTGAGCAGCAGGACGACGATGAGCACCGCGCCGATGATCTCGGCGGTCACGCCTACCCGGTTGATCACGGACATCACGCGGTTGTCCAGGACGTTCACCAGCGTCGTCAGCGCCAGCAGGAGGACGCCGAGCAGCGCCGCGTTGGCCGCGCCGTCCGACGAGGTGGGCGCCGGGTCGGAGCCGATCAGCTGGAATCCGGACCAGATGGCCGGCAGCACCATCTGCAGCGCCAGCGCGGCCGCGGCGACCACGACGATCTGCCCGATCACCATGATCCAGCCGGCGAACCAACCGAACGCGGGCGTCGACAGCCGCGAGGACCACTGGTAGACGGCGCCCGAGATCGGATAGCGCGCCGCCAGTTCCGCGAAGCACGCGGCGACCAGCAACTGGCCGGCCAGCACGGCCGGCCAGGCCCAGAAGAAGACGGGCCCGCCGAAGGCGTAGCCGAAGGCGAAGAACTGGAAGACGGTGGTCAGGACGGAGATGAAGGAGAAACCGGCGGCGAACGAGGCGTACCGGCCCAGGCTGCGGTGCAGTTCCTGGCGGTAGCCGAACTCGGTGAGCGAGCCGTCGCCGGAGTCGGGGGAGTGCGGCGGGTCGGGGCGTACGTCGGTGGGTGTCGTTGTCGTCACGGCGGAACCTGCCTTGGCCCAGGGGACGGTAATTCCTGTCGGGCGACAGAAATTAGGGACGCGCTGTTTCGTCCGCGTCACGCCGTCGTGTCCGGGGCGGGCCCAAGTCCTCACGCCGTCACCGAGGTCACCCGATCGCGTTATGTCGCGTCTCTTGTCTGGGTGCAAGGAACGCGATATGTTCGGCACCGGATATCCGGAAGCGAGGTGGTCGTCGTGGCGAGGAAACGCCGCAAGCTCAGCAACCCGTTGGCGCTCGCCGTGATGACGACGCTCTGGCAGAAGCCGATGCATCCCTACGAGATCGCCCAGACCTTGCGCAGCCAGGGCAAGGACACCAGCACCAAGACGAACTACGGCTCGCTCTACACCGTCGTGCAGAACCTGGAGAAGCACGGCTTCGTCGAGGTGACCGGGGTGGAGCGGCAGGGCAACCGGCCCGAGCGCACGGTCTACGGGCTCACCGACGCCGGGCGGGAGGAGACCGCCGAGTGGCTGTCCGACCTCCTCGCGATCCCGGCCGAGGAGTACCCGCTCTTCGAGACCGCGCTCTCGCTGATGGCGGCGCTGCCGCCCGACGAGGTGGTGCGTCTGCTGCAGGCGCGGCTGACGGCGCTGGAGCTCCAGGTGGCCGGCGGCCGAGGCGTGCTGGAGAAGGCCTACGAGACGGTGCCGAGGCTGTTCCTCGTCGAGACGGAGTACCAGTTGCACATGGTCGAGGCGCAGGCGCGATGGGTCGGCGGTTTCCTCGACGAGGTCAGGAGCGGCTCGCTGCCCGGAGTGGAGCAGTGGCACCGCTTCCACGAGACGGAGGAGTCGCCCCAGGAAGCCGGTAGCTGAGAAAGACCCCGGCAGGACTGCTGGAACAGTCCCGCCGGGGTCTCGAACCCCGAACCGAACCCGCCGTGAGGCAGCTCCAGGCCATCGAGGTGCGGCACACCCAGGATAGCCCGGTGCTCTTCAGGCGGATCAGCAGTCATGTCCGCTGACCCAGGAGAGCAGAATCGCCATGAGCACGACTCGTGCGCCCGCAGTGCAGGCGCGTCATCTCGTCAAGACCTACCCCGGTCAGGTCACCGCCCTGAACGGCCTCGACATCACCGTGGAGAGCGGCACCGTCTTCGGGCTGCTCGGCCCCAACGGCGCCGGAAAGTCCACCGCCGTCAAGATCCTCACCACCCTCGCCCGCCCCGACTCGGGCTCCGCCACCGTCGCCGGCCACGACGTGCTGCGCCACCCGGACCGGGTGCGCCGGGCGATCGGCGTCGTCGCGCAGAACTCCGGCGCCGACCCGGTCGCCACCGGCCGCGACAACCTCCGCCTCCAGGGCAGGCTCTACGGCGTGCAGGCGGCCGTCCTGGATCGCCGGGTGGACGAACTGCTCGAACGCTTCGCGCTCACCGAGGCCGCCCGGCGCCAGGTCAAGAGCTACTCCGGCGGCATGCGACGCCGGCTCGACGTGGCGCTCGGCCTGGTGCACCGGCCCGAGGTGCTCTTCCTCGACGAGCCCACCACCGGCCTGGACCCGCAGGTCCGCGGTGCGATGTGGGACGAGATCGGCCGGCTGGCCGACGAGGAGGGGCTGACGATCCTGCTCACCACGCACTATCTGGAGGAGGCCGACCGGCTCGCCGAGCGGGTCGCCATCGTCGACCGGGGACGTGTCGTCGTCACCGGCACGCCCGACGCCCTCAAGGGCGAACTCCGCGGCGACGCGGTGCATGTGGAACTGCGCACCGCCCTCGGCGACACCGGACGCGTGCTCGTGGAGGGCGCCCTGAGCGCTCTGCCGGGCGTGTCCGAGGTGATGGTCGACGGGCCGCGGATCAGCGTGCGCGCCCAGGACGGAGCGGCCGCGGTGCCCGCCCTGCTCGGCGCGCTGGAGCGGGCCGGGGTCGCCGTCGCCACCGCGACCGTCGCCCGGCCCTCGCTCGACGACGTCTACCTGCGGTACGCGGGCCGGCGCTACGCCGAGGCCGGGAGCCGGACCGCCGGGACCGCCGGCACCCTCGCGCCCGCCGGGGGTGCGCGATGAGCTCCGCGATCGCGCAGACCTGGTACATGACCCAACGTCAGCTGATGGTGTTCGCCCGTCAGCCCGCGTACGCGGTGATCACGTTGATCCAGCCGGTCATCTGGCTGTTCCTCTTCGGCAGCCTCTTCAAGAGCGTCGTCGAGCTCGGCGGCTTCGGCACGGGCTCCTACCTGGACTACCTGGTGCCGGGCGTGGTGGTGATGAGCGCCCTCGCCTCCAACCTGTGGGCGGGCATGGGCACACTGGAGGAGATCCAGCGCGGCACCCTGGACCGCTTCCTCACCACCCCGGCCAGCCGGGCGGCGCTGATGAACGGCAACGTCGTCCACAACGGCGTCGTCACCGCCCTGCAGTCGACCGTCATCGTGCTGCTCGGCCTGGCGGGCGGGGCGGACTACCCCGGCGGGGTCGCGGGCGTCGCCGTGCTGGTCGTCGCCTCGGTGCTGCTCGGCACGGTCTTCGGGGCGCTGTCCAACGCCCTGGGCATGCTGGTGCGGGAGCGGGAGTCGATCATCGGCGTCAACACGTTCCTGCTGCTGCCCCTGACGTTCCTGTCCAGCGCGTTCATGGCGCCGGAGCGGATGCCCGGCTGGATGCGTCACGTGGCCCGCTTCAACCCGCTGGACTGGGCGATGACGGCGGGCCGTTCGGCCCTGTCCGCGAACGCCGAATGGGGCGCGGTGCTCGTCCGCGGCGGGGCGCTGCTCGCGCTCGCGGTGGCGGCCGTGTGGCTGTCGATACGCACGTTCCGCTCGTACCAGCGGTCGGTCTGACCGCGCGGGCGCGCCGCGGTCGGACGGTTCGGCGGGCGCTCGGGCCGGTGCGGCGGTGGTGACTCGGCGGTGGTGATTCGGCGGTGGTGACTCGGCGGGCGGCGCGCTCCAGGGGAGCGGGTCGCCGTCCGCCGGGTTCACGCGGTCGGCGCCACGCCCTGCCGCTCCTGCTCCTGCTCCTGCTCCACGCGGGCGTTCCACTCCCGCTTGGACGCCTGCCAGCCGTCCTCGTTGTGGCCGAGCCGCCAGTAGCCGGAGATCGACAGGTCCTCGCGCGGGACCTGGAGCTCGACGCGCAGGAACTTGCGCAGCTCCTTCACGCAGGCCGCCTCGCCGTGCACGAACGCGTGCAGACGGCCCTCGGGGAACGGCAGCGCCCGTACGGCCTCGACGAGCATCTCGCCTATCGGCCGCTCGCCGCGGTGCAGCCAGACGACCTCGACGTCGGACTCGATCTTCTGCTCCTCCTCGGGGCCGGCCACCTCGACGAAGGCGTGCGCGACGGCGCCGGCGGGCAGCGACTCCAGGGCGGCCGCGATGGCGGGCAGGGCGCTCTCGTCGCCGGCCAGCAGATGCCAGTCGGCGGCCGTGTCGGGCCTGTAGGCGCCGCCGGGGCCCATGAAGCGGACGGTCTCGCCGGGCCGGACGCGCGCCGCCCACGGTCCGGCCAGGCCCTCGTCGCCGTGGATCACGAAGTCCAACGTCAGCTCGCGGTGTTCGGCGTCCCAGCGGCGCACGGTGTACGTCCGGGTGACGGGCCACTGCTCACGGGGGAACTCGGCCCGGATCCGCTCCACGTCGAACGGCTCCGGATAGGTCACTCCCTCGGGGCCGAAGAGCAGTTTCACGTAGTGGTCGGTGCACGTCCCCGCGGTGAAGTCCGCCAGGCCGTCGCCGCCGAGCACGACGCGGTGCATGTACGGGGTGAGCCGTTCGGTGCGGACGACCTGCGCGGAGTGAGGCTTGCGCGGCTTCCGTGCCGGACGTTCTGCCATGACGGCCTCCCATGTCGATGTAGTTAGGTTCACCTAAGTTAGCATCGTCCCGCGGTGACGCCCCCGTTCAGGGCGCCAGGGTCGTCAGCAGGCGCTGCAGCGAGCCGCCGAGCCCCCAGCGCTGCGCCAGTTCCTCCAGTGTCGCCCCGTCCCGCGGCGTGCGGGGCAGTGCGGTGGTCACCTGCGGCAGCGGTACGTCGTCGGCGACCTTGACCACCTTCGGCGCCACGGACACGTAGGGCCGCGCCTCGTCCAGTCGCTTGCGCTGGGACGGCGTCAGCTTCGCGGCGGGGTCGTCCACCGCCGCCATGATCCCGGCCAGATCCCCGAACTCGGCCAGCAGCTTGGCCGCGGTCTTCTCCCCGATGCCCGGCACGCCCGGCAGCCCGTCGCTCGGGTCGCCGCGCAGCAGCGCCAGATCGGCGTACCCGCGCCCGTCGACGCCGTACTTCCCGCGCAGCCACGCCTCGTCCGTCAGCTGCAGCGTGCCGACGCCCTTCAGCGGGTACAGCACGCGCACCCCGCGCGCGTCGTCCACCAGCTGGTAGAGATCCCGGTCGCCCGTGACGATGTCCACCGGGCCCTTCGCGACGCCGGTGAACGTGCCGATCACGTCGTCCGCCTCGTAGCCCGGCACACCCACGCGCGCGATGCCGAGCGCTTCCAGGACCGCCTCGATGATCGGCACCTGCGGCGAGAGCGTGTCCGGCACCTCCTCCGCGTCCGGCCCCGTATCGCGCTCCTCGGCGACGCGGTGCGCCTTGTAGGAGGGGATCAGATCGACCCGCCACTGCGGCCGCCAGTCGGCGTCCATGCAGGCCACGAGCTCGTCCGGCCGGTGGTCCTTCACCAGCCGGTCGATGAAGTCCAGCAGCCCGCGCACCGCGTTCACCGGAGTGCCGTCCGGCGCCCGCACGGAGTCCGGGACGCCGAAGTAGGCGCGGAAGTAGAGCGAGGCGGTGTCGAGGAGCATCAGTCGTCCGGTCACGCCACGCATCATGCCGCACGAGTGCCCGGGTGACCGGTGCGCACGCACTCCCGTGGCACGCGCGGTACGCCGCGGGCGGGTGAGCCGGGCCACTCACGCGTTTGCCGCTGACCGGCCGGGGCAGGTACGGGAGCCGGGCGACCCGGTGACCTGACAGCACCGCGGCCGTCCCCGCCGAGGGGCGGGCGCCGGCGCCCGGCCTCACGGCCCGCGCCGGGGCCCGCCCCTCGCTCTGTACACACCCCCAGGCCATGGGAAGCCGCGGGAGGCCGTGGGAAACCACGGGGGGAAGATTTCGGCCAACCACGCAGAGCTACACTCGTCCCCGAGCCGGGCTCCCGGCGAAGCCGGGGACGAGCGGGAACACATGGGGCCGCTCGCGCATTGAACCGGACGACGGGAGGGCGGCGCAGCGCCCGCCGCCCCGGGGCTCCGGTCGACTGGCGTGAACTGTGAGGTCGCGCGTCACCCCGTGTGTCCTCGATGTGACGGGCCCGTGAAACGGTTTGCCGAACATGCGTAGGGTGCAGAGAACTCACCACAGGACGCACGAAGGACGGGCCCGAGGACGCACCGGGCACGCGGCGCGGACGAGCTAAGGAGGGAGCCGGAGCGATGGGCGACCACAAAGAACAGCCCCTGCGGGTGGGCGCGGCCGTGCGGCGCCGGCGCCGCTCCCTGGAGCTCACCCTCGCCGTCGTCGCCGAGCGCAGCGGCCTGTCCGTGCCCTTCCTGAGCCAGATCGAGAACGACCGCGCGCGCCCCAGCACCGGCTCCCTGGAGAAGGTCGCCGACGCGCTGCGCACCACCGCCGTCGAACTCCTCGCCGCCGCCGACCCGGCGTGCAGCGTCGACGTCGTGCGCGCCGAGGTCGTCGAACAGGTCCGGGGGCAGGAACCCGACGCCGAGCCCCGCTCCCGCTCCCTGGTGCGCGGCCACCATCAGATGCACGCCTCCGAGTTCACCGGCGACCACGACGCGGGACGCGAATTCCAGTACCGCAACGACCAGTTGATGTACGTCGCCGACGGCGCGGTGGAGATCGAGGCGGAGGGCCGCGCCTACCGGCTCGGCCGCGGCGACACCCTGTACCTCACCGGCGGCGTCCGCCACCGCTGGCGGGCGACCGTGGCGGACACCCGGGTGGTCGTCGTCGCGGTGGCCGAGCACATCGAGGCGGTACGGGACCGTGACCGGGGGCGGAAGCGGTAGTGCGGGTCGTCTCCCTGGTCCCGTCGCTCACCGAGGCCGTGGCCGCCACCGTGCCCGGCGTCCTGGTCGGGGCCACCGACTGGTGCAGCCACCCGGCGGACCTCGACGTCGTGCGGATCGGCGGGACCAAGAACCCCGCCGTGGACCGGATCGTCGCCCTCGCCCCCGAACTGGTGATCGCCAACGAGGAGGAAAACCGGGAACCGGACCTGTCGGCCCTGCGGGCGGCCGGACTGCGGGTCCTGGTGACGGAGGTCCGGGACGTCCCGCAGGCCTTCCATGAGCTGGCCCGGGTCCTCGACGCCTGCGGAGCGCCGTCGCCGCCGCACTGGCTCACGGAGGCCGAGGCGGCCTGGGCGGCGCCGCCGCCTCTCGCCGAGCCCCGGACGGCCGTCGTGCCGATCTGGCGCCGCCCGTGGATGGTGCTGGGCCGCGACACCTTCGCCGGGGACGTGCTCGCCCGGCTCGGCGTCGACCATCTCCACGCCGCGCACCCCGAGCGCTATCCGCGGATCCCGGTCGAGGAACTGCGGGCGGCCGCGCCGGACCTGGTCGTGCTGCCCGACGAGCCCTACCGGTTCACCGCCGACGACGGCCCCGAGGCCTTCCCCGGACTGCCCTGCGCGCTCGTCAGCGGACGGCACCTGACGTGGTACGGCCCCTCGCTCGCCGAGGCCCGCGAGGCGCTGGGCGAGGCCCTGCGAGCAGCGTGCCGCTGAGCAGCCCGTGCGCGGTGTGCGCGGCGACGACGCCCCACGCGGCGACCAGCACGAGGTACAGCGCGCAGGCGAGCAGGTCGAGGACGACGAGCCCGGTGTGCCGGGCCAGGGCCGCGCACCCGGTCACACAGGTGCCGACCGGGAAGGTGAACGCCCACCACGTCATCGTGAACCCCATCCCGTGCCGGCGGGCCCGTGCCACGTGCGCGACGGCCAGACACAGCCACAGCAGCGCGAAGCCCATGACGGGCGCCCCGTAGAGCACCGCGAGCACGCCGAGGCCGAGGCCGTCCGGTCCGGGCAGGACCTGCGGGGCGACGTCGGCGAAGTTCCCGGCGGCGGTCGTGGACTGCCCGAGCGGACCGAGGACGAGGACGAGGGTCGGCGCGAGCGCCAGGGGCGGCGGTCCGCCGGTCAACAGCCGCCCGAACACCAGCGGCAGCATGACGAACGTGGCCAGCAGGCTCAGCCCGAACAGCGCGAGGCACGCGAGCAGCAGCGTCTGCCGAGGCTGCCCGGCCGGCAGGTGCGGCGACAGCAGCGGGCCGAGCGCGGCGGACACCATCGGCGCGACGAGCGGCAGCAGCCACACCGGCGTGGCCTGCGCCGCCGTCACCCGGTGGCGCACGGCCATCAGGTACGGGACGGCGACGGCGGCCGCGAGGGCGACGACCGTGCCGGCGGTGAACAGCACCGCGTCGAGGGCGACCGCGGCGTCCAGGCCGATCCAGTCCCGGCCCGTGGTGAGCGCGCCGCCCCCGACGGCGAGCAGCGCCATCGCGAGGCAGCCGTAGAAGGGCGCCGTCGCCGGGTCGAGGAGATGCGCGCGGGCCTGGTCGCGGTGGTGGCGCCAGTGCAGGGCGCGGGCGGCGAGCAGCGCTGCCAGGAGCAGCAGGGAGAGCGCCCAGAAGGCCGCGCACAGCGGCCGCAGCCCCGGGACACGGACCGGCAGCGCGGCTCCCGCCGTGGCGACGATCGCGGTGCCCATGACCGTGGCGTACCAGTTCGGTCCGAGGTGACGGACGGCGGCGGCGCGCGGGCGGGGCAGGACGTACAGGGGCTGGGCGGCGGTGACCATGCCACCACGGTCGCCCCGGGCCGCGGCCGCGACCAGGGAGGATGTCTCTATGGGGGCATAAACTGGGCTTATGGGCATGGGGAGCGCGAACGAAGAGCGACAGGGCGGCGGCTCGGTCGCGCACCGCGTCCCGGATCTGGGCGCGCTGGAACTGCTGCTGGCGGTGGCCCGGCTGGGCAGTCTCGGCGCGGCCGCCCGGGAGCTCGGCATCACCCAGCCCGCCGCGAGCAGCCGGATCCGTTCCATGGAGCGCCAGTTGGGCGTGGCCCTGGTGGACCGGTCGCCGCGCGGCTCCCGGCTCACCGACGCGGGCGCGCTGGTCACCGACTGGGCGGGGCGGATCGTGGAGGCGGCGCGGGCGTTCGACGCGGGGGCGCAGGCGCTGCGGGACCGGCGGGACTCGCGGCTGCGGGTGGCGGCGAGCATGACGATCGCGGAGTACCTGCTGCCCGGCTGGCTGCTCGCGCTGCGCGCCGCGCGGCCGGACACGGCGGTGTCGCTGCTCGCGGGCAACTCGGCGGCCGTCGCCGAGCGGCTGCTGACGGGGGAGGCGGACCTCGGCTTCGTGGAGGGGCTCACGGCGCCGGCCGGCCTGGACTCCGCCGTGATAGCGCACGACCGCCTCGTGGTCGTCGTCGCGCCCGGGCACCCGTGGGCCCGCCGCCGGCGGCCGCTGCCGGCGTCCGAGCTGGCGTCGACGCCGTTGATCCTGCGGGAGAGGGGCTCCGGCACCCGCCAGGTCCTCGACACGGCCCTGGGCGGCCTGGCCCGGCCGTTGATCGAGCTGTCCTCGACGACGGCGGTGAAGGCCGCGGCGGTGAGCGGGGCCGGCCCGGCGGTGCTGAGCGAGCTGGCGGTGGGGGAGGAGCTGGCGCTGCGGCGGCTGGTGGCGGTACCGGTGGACGGCGTGTCGCTGGCCCGCGACCTGCGCGCGGTCTGGCCCACCGGCCACCGCCCCACGGGCCCGGCACGGGACCTGCTGACACTGACCCGGGACTAGGGACTGTCGTTTGCATCACCCCGCAGACGCGGGGGCCGGCACGCACATCTGCGGCGTTGTCGTCGGTTGCCGACTCCCCCGCTCTCGGCCCGGCCGCGCCCCTAGGGGAGGTCGGGTGTCGGCGTGGCGCGGGCGGCGGGCCGCGAGGCGGCGGTGACCAGGGCGCGCATGACGCGGACGTCCTCGCCCATCTCCGGATGCCACTGCACGCCCAGCACCCAGCCGGCGGACGGCGCTTCGACGGCCTCCACGGTGCCGTCCGCCGCGTGGGCCGACGCGACCAGGCCCACGCCCAGACGGTCCACCGCCTGGTGGTGGTAGGTGGGCACGGACGTCTCCTGCGGGACCACCCGCGCGTACAGCGTGCCCGGGACCGGCCGGACGGGGTGGCGGCCGACGACGCCCACGGCCTCGACGTGCCCCTCGACGTGCTGGGTCAGGGTGCCGCCGAGCGCGACGTTCAGCAGCTGCATGCCCCGGCAGATGCCGAGCAGCGGCAGGCCGGCCGACAGCGCCGCCTCGATCAGGGCCAGCTCCCACGCGTCGCGCTCGCGCGCCGGGGGCCCGGTGCGGGGGTCCGGCCGGGCGCCGTAGCGGCCGGGCTCGACGTCGGGACCGCCCGCGATCACCAGCCCGTCGAGACGGGCCACCGTCGCCGCCGCGTGTCCGGACGCGTCCGGCGGGAGCATCGCGGCCAGTCCGCCGGCCCGCTGCACGAGCCGGGGGTACCCGGCGGGCAGCAGGGCCGCGTCCAGCTCCCACACGCCCCAGCGCACACCGGGCTCCAGATACGTGCTGACGCCGATCAGCGGCCTGCCGCCCGCCGCGCCGGTCCCGGACGCCGCAGCCCGCGCCGTCACCGTCATGTGCCCTCCGACCGCTCAATGGGCCGCCTTCATACCATTACGCGGCCTCGTCGTGCGCGCTGCTCAGGTGAGGAAGCCCCGGAGCAGGGCCGCCGTCCCGGCGCAGTGCTCCCTCATCATCTCCCGCGCGCCGTCCGCGTCGCCGTCCAGCACCGCCTCCACCAGCGCGGCGTGCTGGCGCTGGGAGTGCTCCAGGTTGCGCACGAGCAGCGGTATGCAGTCCAGCAGGTCGTTCACCGTGGCCCGCACCGCCGCGTACCGCGCCGTCAGCGAGGGGGAGCCGCACAGCTCGGCCAGGGTGAGGTGGAGCATCGTGTCCCGGCGGCGGTAGTCGGCCAGCGGCGCGTCCGCCGTGCGGGCCAGGGCCGCGCGCAGCCGCTCCGCCCGCTCGTCCGACAGACTGTGCGCGGCGCACAGGCCCGCCGCGCCGACCTCCAGCACCTCCCGGAAGCGCAGCACGTCCTCGACGTCGGTCCCCGCCACGCGCCGCCGCAGTTCGTCCTCGCCGCCGGCGTCCGTCCGCGGCAGCACGAACGTCCCGCCGTACCGGCCCCGGCGGGCCTCGACCAGCCCCTGGTCCTGGAGGACCTTCAGCACCTCGCGCAACGTCACCCGGCTGATGCCGAGCCGTTCCGCGAGCTCCCGCTCGGCCGGCAGCCGCTCTCCCGCCGGCACCAGGCCCAGCCGCACGACCTGCAGGATCTGCTCCAGCGCCTCCTCGAAGCCGTTCCCGGCCCGCACCGGCCGCAGCACCGGCGTCAACCGGTCGTCCGGTGCGCCGTCAGCGTTCACCGACATCAGGTCGTGCCCCCTTCCCAAGCAATGGTTCTCGGCAATACCTTATGGCCACCGGCCACCGGCCGCCGACCCTCAGAAGACGACAGACGACAGACGACAGACGACAGACGACGACAGAAGCCGAGGAAGCCTGAGGAGGCCCTCCCGTGGCAGACCGCACACCCCCGCTCCCCGTCGAGGAACTGCGCGCCCTCGTCGCGAGCGGTGAGATCGACACCGTCGTCCTCGCCTTCCCCGACATGCAAGGACGTCTCCAGGGCAAGCGGTTCGCCGCCGGGTTCTTCCTCGACGAGGTCCTCCCGCACGGCACCGAGGGCTGCAACTACCTCCTCGCCGTCGACACGGAGATGAACACGGTCGACGGCTACGCCATGTCCTCCTGGGAGAGCGGCTACGGCGACTTCGCCATGCGTCCCGACCTGTCCACCCTGCGACGCGTGCCCTGGAACGCCGGCACGGCGATGCTGATCGCCGACCTCGCCTGGCACGACGGCTCGCCCGTGATCGCGGCCCCCCGCCAGATCCTGCGCCGCCAGCTGGAGCGCCTGGCCGAGCACGGCCTCACCGCCCAGGTCGGCACCGAGCTGGAGTTCATCGTGTTCAAGGACACCTACGAGGCCGCCTGGGACGCGAACTACCGGGACCTCACGCCGGTCAACCAGTACAACGTCGACTACTCGGTCCTCGGCACCGGCCGGGTGGAGCCGCTGCTGCGCCGCATCCGCAACGAGATGGCGGGCGCCGGTCTGACCGTCGAGTCCGCCAAGGGCGAGTGCAACCCCGGCCAGCACGAGATCGCCTTCCGCTACGACGAGGCCCTGGTCACCTGCGACCAGCACGCCGTCTACAAGACCGGCGCCAAGGAGATCGCCGCCCAGGAGGGCGTCTCGCTCACCTTCATGGCCAAGTACAACGAGCGCGAGGGCAACTCCTGCCACATCCACCTCTCGCTCACCGACGCCGACGGCACGAACGTCATGGCCGGCACAGCCCAGGACCCGGACGGCATGTCCGAGGTCATGCGGCACTTCCTCGCCGGACAGCTCGCCGCCCTGCGCGACCTCTCCCTCCTCTACGCCCCCAACGTCAACTCCTACAAGCGCTTCCAGCCGGGCTCCTTCGCCCCGACCGCCGTCGCCTGGGGGCACGACAACCGCACCTGCGCGCTGCGGGTCGTCGGCCACGGCCGCTCCCTGCGCTTCGAGAACCGGCTGCCCGGCGGCGACGTCAACCCGCATCTCGCGGTGGCCGCACTGGTCGCCGCGGGCCTGTACGGCGTCGAGCGGAAACTGGAACTGCCCGAGGCCTGCGCCGGCAACGCCTACACCGCCGACTACGCCCACGTGCCCACCACCTTGCGCGAGGCCGCCGAGCTCTGGGGGAACAGCCCGATCGCGCGCGCCGCCTTCGGCGAGGAGGTCGTCGCCCACTACCGCAACATGGCCCGCGTCGAGCTCGCCGCCTTCGACGCCGCGGTCACCGACTGGGAACTGCGCCGCTCCTTCGAACGCCTGTGAAAGGTCACCCCTTGTCCGACCCGCATGAGCTCGTCGTCCTCAACCCGGCCACCGAGGAGGTCGTGGCCACCGTCCCCGCCGCCGACGCGGCCGACGTGGACACGGCCGTCCTGCGCGCCACCGCGGCGCAGGCCACGTGGGCCGCCCTGGCGCCCGCCGACCGGGCGCGGCTGCTGCGCCGCTTCGCCGACGTCGTCGACGCCCACGTCGAGGAACTGGCGCTGCTGGAGGTCCGCGAGGCCGGCCATCTCCTCGGCAACGCCCGCTGGGAGGCCGGCAACGCCCGCGACCTGCTGCTGTACGCGGCCGGCGGCGTGGAGCGGCTCCTGGGCGGCCAGATCCCCGCTCCCGGCGGCTGGAACGTCACCTTCCACGAGCCGCTCGGCGTGGTCGGCGTGATCGCCCCCTGGAACTTCCCCATGCCGATCGCCGCCTGGGGCGCCTTCCCGGCCCTCGCCGCCGGCAACGCCGTCGTCCTCAAGCCCGCCGAGACCACCCCCCTCACCGCCCTGCGCCTGGCCGAACTCGCCCGGGAGGCGGGCCTGCCCGAGCATCTCTTCCAGGTCCTGCCCGGCTACGGCCCGGTCGCCGGACGGGCGCTCGTCGAGCACCCCGGCGTCGCGAAGATCGTGTTCACCGGGTCCACCCGCACCGGCCGCGAGGTGATGGAGCGCTGCGCCGGCCAGGTCAAGCCGGTCACCCTCGAACTCGGCGGCAAGAGCCCCAACGTCGTCTTCGCGGACGCCGACCTGAAAGCCGCCGTCGACCCCTTCTCCTTTCTCGACAACTCCGGCCAGGACTGCTGCGCCCGCACCCGCATCCTCGTCCAGGAGTCGGTGTACGACGAGGTCGTCGAGCACCTGGCGCGCGAACTGGCCGCCGTCGTGGTCGGCGACCCGGCCGACGAGGGCACCCGGATGGGCCCGCTGATCTCCCGTCAGCAGGTCGACCGCGTACGGTCGTTCGTGCCCCACGGCGTCCAGGCGCTGCGCGGCCGCGCGCCCGAGGGCCCCGGTTTCTGGTTCCCGCCGACCGTCCTCACCGGCGTCGCGCCCGACTCGCCCGCCGCCCGCGAGGAGATCTTCGGACCCGTGGCCGTCCTGCTCCCCTTCACCGACGAGGCGGACGCGATCCGGCTCGCCAACGACACCCCCTACGGCCTCTCCGGCTCCATCTGGACCCGGGACGTGGGCCGCGCGCTGCGCGTCTCGCAGGCCGTGCGCGCCGGAAACCTGTCCGTCAACTCCCACTCCAGCGTCCGCTACTGGACCCCCTTCGGCGGCTTCAAGCAGTCCGGCGTGGGCCGTGAGCTGGGTCCGGACGCCCTGACCGCCTTCACCGAGACCAAGAACGTCTTCATCAGCACGGAGGGCCCCGCACAGTGACCAGAGAGATCGTCTGCCGTCGGCTCGTGGGCCGTACCGCCGTCGTCACCGGAGCCGGCAGCGGCATCGGCCTAGCCGGCGCCCGCCGGCTCGCCTCCGAGGGCGCGCACGTGGTCTGCGGCGACGTGGACGAGCCCCGCGGCGCGGCCGCCGCCGAGGAGATCGGCGGCGTCTTCGTGAAGGTCGACGTCACCGACCCCGAACAGGTCGAAGCGCTGTTCAGGACCGCGTACGACACCTACGGCAGCGTCGATGTCGCGTTCAACAACGCCGGGATCTCCCCGCCCGACGACGACTCCATCCTGGAGACCGGCCTGGAGGCCTGGAAGCGGGTGCAAGAGGTCAACCTGACCTCCGTCTACCTGTGTTGCAAGGCCGCCATCCCCTACATGCGGCGCCAGGGCAGGGGCTCCATCATCAACACGGCGTCGTTCGTGGCCAGGATGGGCGCGGCGACCTCGCAGATCTCGTACACGGCGTCCAAGGGCGGCGTCCTGGCCATGTCCCGCGAGCTGGGCGTGCAGTTCGCCCGGGAGGGCATCCGGGTGAACGCCCTGTGCCCGGGGCCGGTCAACACCCCGCTGCTGCAGGAGCTGTTCGCCAAGGACCCGGAGCGGGCCGCCCGCCGCCTGGTCCACATCCCCCTGGGCCGGTTCGCCGAGGCCGAGGAGATCGCCGCCGCCGTCGCCTTCCTGGCCAGCGACGACTCCTCGTTCGTCAACGCCACCGACTTCCTGGTGGACGGCGGGATCTCCGGCGCCTACGTGACACCCCTGTAGGGCGCGTGCCAGGTCAGAGGAACGTGCGGCCCTCGCCCCGGTAGGTCGGCACGGTCGCCGTCACCGCGTCCCCCTCGACGAGGTGCAGCACGTCGAACCGCTCGCACAGCTCACCGGCCTTCGCGTGCCGGAACCACACCTTGTCGCCGATCAGCAGATCGTCGGCCGGGGAGCCGATGAGCGGGGTCTGCACCTCGCCGGGGCCCTCCTGGGGGTCGTAGCGCAGCCCCTCGGGCAGATACGGCACGGGCAGCCGGTCGGGCCCGGCGGCGCCGGAGGCGGGGTAGCCGCCGCCGAGGACGGTCACGATCCCCACCCCGGGCCGCCGCACGACGGGCTGGGCGAACAGCGCGGCCGGACGCCCGCTGAACGACGTGTAGTTGTCGAACAGACGCGGGACGTACAGCCCCGACCCGGCCGCGATCTCCGTGACCGCGTCCTCGGCGGCGGTGTGCTGCACACTGCCGGTGCCGCCGCCGTTGACGTACTCCAGGTCCGGCGCGACGGCGCGCACCGCGCGCACCACCGCGGCGCGCCGTTCCGCCAGCTCGCGCCGGGCGGCGGCCTGCATCAGCCGGATCGCGCGGGAGCGGAAGGGACGCCCGGCGACGGCGTCCCCGACCCCGGCGATGTGCCCCTCGTACGCCATGATCCCCACCAGCTTGAAGCCCGGCCGCCGGACCACCGCCCGTGCCACGTCCACGACTTGGGCGGGGGAGTGCAGCGGGGAGCGCAGGGCGCCGACCCGCAGCCGGCCGCCGAGCAGCTTGAGCGCGGTGTCCAACTCCAGGCAGACGCGGATCACTTCGCCGCCTTCGCCGCGCGCCGCGTCGATGAGGTCCAGTTGGGCGACGTCGTCGACCATGACCGTGACGGCGGCGGCCAGCTTGGGGTCGGCGGCCAGTTCGGCGAAGGCGCCGCGGTCGGCCGACGGGTAGGCGAGCAGGATGTCCTCGAACCCCGACCGGGCCAGCCACAGGGACTCGGCGAGGGTGAACGACATGATCCCGGCGAAGCCGTCCTTCGCCAGCACGCGTTCCAGCAGGGTCCGGCAGCGCACCGACTTGCTGGCGACGCGGATCGGCTTCCCGCCCGCCCGGCGCACCAGATCATCGGCGTTGGCGTCGAAGGCCTCCAGGTCCACGAGGGCGAGAGGGGCGTCGAGATGGGCGGTGGCCCGGTCGTAACGGGCCCGGTCGGCGGCGCGCGCAGTCATGAGCGCAGCCTGCCAGACAGGATTACCGCAGGGTAGGGGGACGTTCCGGGCAGAAGCCCCGGGGGGCGCGGACGGTTCCCGTTTGCCGGGCGACAAGCCGTAGAGTGACGCGCACGCACGGAGGGACGGCTCCGGCCGGACACCCGCGTCGGGATGCCGCTCCGCCCCTGCGGGTATGCGTGCCCGAACGGATCGCCGCGTCCGGACGGGCCGCCCGGGCGACGAGAACGACGGCCCGCGTACCAGAACGACGGCCCGGGGACGAGGAAACGGGGGGCGCATGAGCACGGAAGCACGCCGCGCCTCGGTCCCCCCGCGTCCCGACGTGCCTCCCCAGCCCGGTGTGCCCCCGCGTCCGACGGCACCGCCTCGCCCCTCCCGGCCCCCGGCGCCGGACGCCGCCCCGGCGAACCCCACGGACCCGGCCGGCGCCGAAGCCTTCGAGACGGCCCGTCCCGCGAGCGGCGGCCGCCCGGAGCGCAATCCCGCCCCGCGCCCCGCGTCCGGCCGCCCGGAGCGCGCCTCCGCGCACCGGACGACGCCCGCCGCGACGGAGCCGGATCCCGCACCCCGGACGTCCGCCGGCCGGGTCGGGCCGCCGGTCGCCGAGGACCCCACGGGGGTCGGCGCCGCCTCCGACACCGCCGACCCCCCCTCACGCACCGCCCCCCGCTTCGTCAGGCTGCGGGCCCAGCACACGGACGCCATGCCCCCGCCGCCCGCCTCGGCACGCTTCCCGGACATCCCGCCGCGGCCGCCCCGCCCCGCCCCGCCCCGGCCGGACGACACCGGCACGCCCGCGCGCGCCGAGGAGCGCCCGCCGGCCCCGAACGTCCCGCGCCCCAGCCCCCCGCACGACTTCCGCCGCCCCCCGCGGCCCGCCAGGCCGGCCCCCCGTCCCGCGGACGCCCCGGGCGCCGCCGACGCGGCCGGGCCCCGGCCCTCCGGCGCGCCTCCGTCCCGTCGGCAGGGCCCGGTGGCCGGGGCCGGCCGGCCCGGAGCCGGTGCGACCGCTCCCGACGGCCTCGCAGCGGGCGCGGCTCGTCCCGCCCACGGCGTGGGCGCCGAACCCCGTTCCGCCGGTCCGGACGACGCACCTGGTTCCACGGCCTCCGCGGACCACGTCTCCGAGCGGGCCTGGTCGCCCCTGCCCCGGGGCTGGATGCCCACGCCCGGCACCGCCCGGCCCGAGACACGGCCCGAGACACGGCCCGAGACACGATCGGGGGGCGCCGGGGCCCGACCGCGCGGCGACTGCCGTCCGGGACCGGCGGCGGACGAAGCGCCGGCCTGGAGTCCCGCGGCGACCGTGCGGCGACCCGACTTCACCCCCGCCCCCGCACAGGAGGCCCCCCGACGGCCCGACGCCGCCGCGGGCACGGCGGGCGCCCCCGATCCGGCGCTGTCCTGGAGCGCCCCCATGACCCCCGGCGGCTCCCCGGGCGCCACCCGGCCCGTGGTCACGTTCGCCCGCCCCGAGGGATACACGCCCCGCCTCCTCGGCAGACGCGGCCGCACCGCCGCGGCCGCCGCCTGCGTCGTCCTCGGACTGGGCCTCATCGGTGGCGCCGTCACCGGCAGTTGGCTCGTCGGCGGCCCGGGGGAGGGCACCGAGCGCAGCGCCTACACGACCGCCGGCGGCCTGTGGCACAACCTGCCCGTCGACCAGCTGTTCCCGCGCACCGTGGACGGGCAGGGCGCCGGCCCCGGCGGCGCCGACCGCACCTGGACGCGCATCGCCGTCGCCCCGGACGGCGGCTGCGCCGGCGCCTTCGACCCGCTGCTGCTGAAGGCGCTCGCCCCCGTCGGCTGCCGTCGCCTTCTGCGCGCTACGTACACCGACGCCACCCAGAGCCATGTGACCACCGTCGGCCTGCTGTTCACCGAGGCGGACGCCGCCGCCATGCGCGCCCTCGACACCCGTTTCGCCAAGGAGGGCCTCGCCCAGCGGGCGGATCTGATGCCCCGCCCGTACGCGGCCGAGGGCACGGTGGCCGCCGGGTTCGGCGACCGGCAGCGCGCCGCGTGGACGGTCTCGATCCTCACGGACGCGCCCGTCGTCGTCTACGCCGTCTCCGGCTGGGCCGACGGCCGGACCGTCGCCGCCCCGCAGCCCGCCTCCCGGGCCACCGCGACCGGCGCCACCACGGCTCCCGCGCAGGCCGGCCTCGGCAACGAGGCGCAGGGCCTCGCCGACCGCGTCGAACGCGGCCTGCGCAGGACCGCCGCCGCACCCTCGGAGCAGCCCTCATGAGCACCCGCGCGACCCGGACGAGGCGCACGTCCCACAGGGCCGGGCTCCTCGGCTGCCTCCTCGCCGTCGTCGTCGCCCTGACGCCGCCCTCCCTCGCCCACGCCGACAGCATCCGCGCCCAGCAGTGGGCTTTGGACGCCCTGCACACCCAGCAGGTCTGGCAGACCACCAAGGGCCGCGGCATCACCGTCGCCGTCCTGGACACCGGCGTCGAGGCCGACCACCCCGACCTCGCCGGCAACGTCCTCGCCGGCAAGGACATGGTGGGCTTCGGGGCGCAGCCCGGCGACCGCGCCTGGGCCCGCCACGGGACCGCGATGGCCAGCATCATCGCCGGTCACGGGCACGGCGCCGACAACGGCGACGGGGTGCTCGGGATCGCCCCCGAGGTGAAGATCCTTCCCGTCCGCGTGATCCTGGAGGACGGCGACCCGCAGCGCACCAAGGCCCGCAACACCCGCGGCAACGCCCTCGCCGACGGCATCCGCTGGGCCGCCGACCAGGGCGCCGACGTCATCAACCTCTCCCTGGGCGACGACTCCGCCTCCGCCCATCCCGAGCCCGCCGAGGACGAGGCCGTCCAGTACGCGCTGAAGAAGGGCTCGGTCGTCGTCGCCTCGGCCGGCAACGGCGGCGAGAAGGGCGACCACATCTCCTACCCGGCCGCCTACCCGGGCGTCATCGCCGCGACCGCCGTCGACCGCTACGGCACGCGCGCCTCGTTCTCCACCCGCCGCTGGTACGCGACCGTCAGCGCGCCCGGCGTCGACGTCGTCATCGCCGATCCGGATCACAAGTACTACCAGGGCTGGGGGACCAGCGCCGCCTCCGCCTTCGTCTCGGGAGCCGTCGCGCTCGTCAAGGCGGCCCATCCCGGTCTGACCCCGGCGCAGATCAAGAAGCTCCTGGAGGACACGGCCCGCAACGCTCCCACCGGCGGCCGCGACGACTCCCGCGGCTACGGCTTCATCGACCCGGCCGCCGCCGTCCGGGCGGCCACCGCCCTCGAGCCGCAGGGCCTGCAGTCCGCCGCCTACGGCGAGCGGTACTTCGGCTCCGGCCCGGACAAGGCGAAGGCGGACGACGACCCGTCGAGCTGGGCGGGCCTGCTCGCGGGCGGCTCCGGCGGAGTGCTGCTGCTGACGGCGGTCGTCCTGTGGCGCGGCCGCCGCGAACGCGACCGGCACGAGGCCTACGAGGGGTACGAAGCCTAGGGGGACGCCTCTCCGGCGGCCGGGCCGCTCACCCGGCGGCGCAGGACGTGGGCGACGAGGCGGGCGAGGCCGGCGCCTGGGCGGTCCGGCTGCACGAGGTCCGCGCGACGGCGGACGCCGTACGGGTCGCGCGAGCCGTGCAAGGGGCGGGCGCGGCGGCCGCGACGTGCTCCGGGGGTCCATGACCGCGATGATCGGGGCGGCCGCTGTGCGGGCCGTCGGACGGGCGTGAGCGCCGGGTCAGGGGACCGGCGTCCACCTGAGAATCCCGTGAAGGACGTCGCCACCGCGAGCCGGGCCCCGCACCGGCCGGCCGGCGCGGCCCCGATAGGGTCGACGACCGTGGCGAACAAGAACATCCCCGACCCCGGCTTCTCCGACGACGACGGCTCCGCGGACCCCCGGCTGAGCGCGGCGCTCGCCGCCTGGGCCGAGGACCGCACCGCCGTGGCGCCGGTCCTGGCGGCCCTCAAGGGCGCCCGGCTCCTCGTCCCCGTGGTGGCCGTGCTGGGCGAGGTCGAGGAGGACGAGCACGGGCTGCGCCGCGAGAAGACCAGCGACATGGCCGTCCCCACGCTGAAGGCGGGCTCGCGCACCGCGCTGCCCGCCTTCACCTCCACCGACTCCCTCGCCCGCTGGGATCCGCAGGCCCGCCCCGTCGCCGTCCCGCTGCACCAGGCGCTGCAGGCGGCCGCGCACGAGAAGGCCGACACGGTCGTCCTGGACCTGGCCGGGCCGGTGGCCTTCGAGCTGACCGGCCCTGCGCTGCTGGCGCTGGCCGAGGGCCGCACCTCCTCCGATCCGCTCGACGACCCGGCGGTCGTCGCGGCCGTGCGGTCCGCCGTGGCCGCCGAACCGGAGGTCCTCAGCGCCCACCTCGGGCCCGGACAGGCCGACGGCACCCTCGCCCTCGTCCTCGACCCGGCGGCCGCCCCCGCCGAGACGGCCCGTGCCGTGGCCCGCCGCCTCGCCGCCGACGAGACGCTGAGGGCCCGCCTGGTGCGCGGTCTCGACCTGGCGCTGCTGCCGGCCGGGACGACGCCTCCGGGCGAGCCCCTGTACGTGAGGACTCCGTGAAGGGCTGAGGCACGGGGGCCGGGCCCTCCGCGCCCGGCTCAGCCGTAGACCGGGCCCGTGTACTTCTCGCCCGGGCCCTGGCCCGGCTCGTCCGCGACGATCGACGCCTCGCGGAACGCCAGCTGCAGCGACTTCAGGCCGTCGCGCAGCGGGGCCGCGTGGAAGGAGCTGATCTCCGTCGCGGACGCGTCCAGCAGACCGGCCAGGGCCGTCACCAGCTTGCGGGCCTCGTCGAGGTCCTTGTACTTGTCGCCCGCCCCCTCTTCCGGGGCCAGACCGAGCTTCACCGCGGCGGCGCTCATCAGGTTGACGGCGACCGTCACGATCACCTCGACGGCCGGGACCTCGGCGATGTCGCGGGTCATCTCGTCGAAGTCGGGGGTCTCGGGCGTCCCGGCGGAGCCGGCGGGGGAGGTGTCACTCATGCAGGACACGATAGGCGCAGGCCGCACCGGGTCCGGTGGCGAGGCTCGATTGGCCGTTCGCGGCGGGGGCTGGTAATCTCGGTTTACGACCGGTCGGACACGCGTGCCCCTCAGCAGGCGGGCCCGGCCCACAAGTGGAGACTCCGAGCTCCCACCCGACTGTCCTCGCGGACGGCGGGTCACCCCGGTCAGGCGGTCACCATCGTTCCGTACGGACGATGGAATCGCCCGGTAGCGCGCCCCGCGATCCTTGCGGCGGTGCTCCGGTAGTGCTTGGAGCCCCGCATGTGATCGTTCGGGGCATTTTTTGTGCTTCGACGTGGTTGTCGAACATCGAACACAGACGTTACGCGGCCGTCCGCCAGACTGCCGTGTGGTGCTACCAAGGAGGATCCATCAGCACCGAGCCCCGCATCAACGACCGGATTCGCGTTCCCGAAGTGCGACTTGTCGGTCCCAGTGGCGAGCAGGTCGGCATCGTGCCGCTGGCCAAGGCCCTGGAGCTTGCGCAGGAGTACGACCTCGACCTGGTCGAGGTGGCGGCGAGCGCACGCCCGCCGGTCTGCAAGCTCATGGACTACGGGAAGTTCAAGTACGAGTCGGCCATGAAGGCCCGTGAGGCGCGCAAGAACCAGGCGCACACGGTCATCAAGGAAATGAAGCTCCGGCCGAAGATCGATCCGCACGACTACGACACCAAAAAGGGTCACGTCGTCCGGTTCCTCAAGGCGGGCGACAAGGTCAAGATCACGATCATGTTCCGTGGTCGCGAGCAGTCCCGGCCGGAGCTCGGCTTCCGGCTGCTGCAGCGTCTCGCGTCGGACGTCGAGGACCTCGGCTTCATCGAGTCGAACCCGAAGCAGGACGGCCGGAACATGATCATGGTTCTCGGTCCGCACAAGAAGAAGACCGAGGCCATGGCCGAGGCTCGGCAGGCGCAGGAGGCCCGCAAGGCCGAGGCGAAGGCCAACCCCGGTCGCTCGCAGAACGCCGCGGACGCCGACGCCGTGAACGCCGAGGGCGACGCAGAGGTCGAGGCGACCGACGCCGAGGCGGCTGACGCCGAGGCTCCTGCCGAGGCTTCCGCCGAGGCGTGATCCGAGGGGCGAGAGTCCCGCGGACATAACCGATACCAGCGACGTTCCGCCGTGCCCGGTTTCACGACCGGGCACCGGAACGCCACCGACGAGGAGAGAACGGCGCTATGCCGAAGAACAAGTCGCACAGCGGTGCCAGCAAGCGCTTCAAGATCACCGGCTCCGGCAAGGTGCTCCGCGAGCGTGCCGGCAAGCGCCACCTGCTCGAGCACAAGTCGTCCCGCGTGACGCGCCGCCTCACCGGCAACGCCGAGATGGCCCCGGGCGACGCCGCGAAGATCAAGAAGCTTCTCGGCAAGTGACGTCGGGCGCAAGCGTCGCGCCTGACCTCTGACCGGGACCCAATCGTTTCCGGGTTGTGTGAGTCCAACCACGGCCCCGCTACAAGGAGTTAACAAGTGGCACGCGTCAAGCGGGCAGTCAACGCCCACAAGAAGCGCCGGGCGATCCTCGAGGCGGCCTCCGGCTACCGCGGTCAGCGTTCGCGCCTGTACCGCAAGGCCAAGGAGCAGGTCACCCACTCGCTGGTCTACAACTACAACGACCGCAAGAAGCGCAAGGGCGACTTCCGTCAGCTGTGGATCCAGCGCATCAACGCTGCGGCCCGCCAGAACGGCATGACGTACAACCGCCTCATCCAGGGTCTCAAGGCCGCGAACATCGAGGTCGACCGCAAGATCCTGGCCGAGCTGGCCGTGAACGACGCCACCGCGTTCGCCGCGCTGGTCGAGGTCGCGCAGAAGGCACTCCCGGCGGACGTGAACGCGCCCAAGGCCGCGTGACGCTGCGCCGGCGTCAGCCGACGTGACCGAAGGACCCGCAGGTTCAGCCTGCGGGTCCTTCGCTGCTGACGCCCGCCGGGTCCGTCGTCCGGACGCCGGCCGCCCGTGGCCGGGCGCGCCCACGCGGCGGAGCCGCACCTCGACGCAGCCCCGCGCCCCTCGGGGGCTGCAGTCGCCCCCGCTGCCGAGCCGGCCGCACAGCTACCGAAGGTGAACCCCATGCCCTCCGCCGCCCCCGAGCTGATCTCCCCCCGTTCTCCCCGGGTGTCCGCCGCGCGGCGGCTCGCCAGGCGGAACTTCCGGGGCAAGGAACGGCTGTTCCTCGCGGAGGGGCCGCAGGCCGTGCGGGAGGCCGTGGCGCACCGCGCCGACGGACAGGCGACGCTCGTGGAGCTGTTCGCCACCGTCGAGGCCGCCGAACGCCACGCCGACGTCATCGCCGGGGCGCGCTCGGCCGGCGCCCGGGTCCATCTCGCCGACGAACAGGTCATCGCGGACGTCTCCACCACCGTCACCCCGCAGGGACTCGTCGGGATCTGCCGGTTCCTGGACACGCCCTTCGAGCGGATCCTCGCCGCCCGGCCCCGGCTCGTCGCCGTCCTCGCCCATGTGCGCGACCCCGGCAACGCGGGCACCGTGCTGCGGTGCGCCGACGCCGCCGGCGCCGACGCCGTCGTCCTCACCGACGCCTCCGTCGACCTCTACAACCCCAAGGCCGTCCGCGCCTCCGTCGGCTCCCACTTCCACCTGCCCGTCGCCGTCGGCGTCCCCGTCGAACAGGCCGTGGCGGGGCTCAGGGACGCCGGCGTGCGGATCCTCGCCGCCGACGGCGCGGGGAACGACGACCTCGACGACGAGCTGGACCAGGGCACCATGGGCGGCCCCACCGCGTGGGTGTTCGGGAACGAGGCCTGGGGGCTCCCCGAGGAGACCCGCGCGCTCGCGGACGCCGTCGTGCGCGTCCCGATCCACGGAAAGGCCGAGAGTCTGAACCTGGCGACCGCCGCCGCCGTATGTCTCTACGCGTCGGCCCGTGCACAGCGCGCCTCCGGAGGGTGCCGCTCCGTCACCGACAGCTAGTAGGGTGACGAGTTCGCGGGCCTGTTCCGGGAGGACGGGAGGTGGGGTACGGGGATGAGCGTCGGCATGAACAGCGCACCGGGAGCGGCCCGATCCGCCGGTGACCTGGCCGAACTCGGCATCGACCCCGACGACCTGCCCGACGGGCTCGTCGTCGCCGACGAGCACGGGCACGTGATCTGCTTCAACGCAGCCGCCCGCCGCATCACCGCCGTCGCCGCCGAGAACGCCCTCGGACAGCGCCTCGACAAGGCCCTGCCGCTGGAGGACCTCGAGGGCCGCCGCTGGTGGCAGCTGACCGACCCCTACGGCGGCCTCGCGATCCGCGTCGGCCAGCCCGAGCGCAACCTCCTGCTGCCCGGCGGACGTGAGGTGCTCGTCTCCGCCCGGTACGTCCGCGCCGAGCCCACCGGTCCCGTCCGCCGCGTCGTCGTCTCGATCCGCGACACCGAGGCCCGCCGCCGCACCGAACGCAGCCACGCCGAGCTGATCGCCACCGTGGCCCACGAACTGCGCTCCCCGCTCACCTCCGTCAAGGGCTTCACCGCCACGCTGCTCGCCAAGTGGTCGCGCTTCACCGACGACCAGAAGCGGCTGATGCTGGAGACCGTCGACGCCGACGCGGACCGGGTCACCCGCCTCATCGCCGAACTGCTCGACATCTCGCGCATCGACTCCGGACGGCTGGAGGTGCGACGCCAGCCCGTCGACATGGGCGCGGCCGTGGGACGCCACATCCAGGCCTATGTGGCCGCCGGGCAGCCCGCCGACCGGTTCCTGCTGCGCATCGAGCAGCCGCTGCCCGCCCTGTGGGCCGACCCCGACAAGGTCGACCAGGTCCTCAGCAACCTCCTCGAAAATGCGGTGCGCCACGGCGAGGGAACCGTCACGATCGACGTGACGCCCGCCGCGTCCCCCCGCGAAGGGGAGGACACCGGCACATCGGTCACCGTGAGCGACGAGGGCGCAGGCATCCCGGAGGAGTCCATGAACCGCGTCTTCACCCGCTTCTGGCGGGGCAGCAAGCGCGGCGGCACCGGCCTCGGGCTGTACATCGTCAAGGGCATCGTCGAGGCCCACGGCGGCGCCATCACGGTCGGCCGCGCCCCCGCCGGCGGCGCCGAGTTCCGATTTACGCTGCCCGTGGCCGCCCCGGCGTATCTCACCTGAGAGCCGGCCGGGCGCCCGCGGGCGCATCCGCACACCTCCACCCCGTTAGACTCGGCCTTTGGCACCCTTGTGTCCCATGGACGGCCCTCTGACCTCTGCGTGAGTCGGTGACGGGGACCTTCAGCCAGCTAATCGGAAGCACGGGAAGAGATGTCGGCACCGAATAAGTCGTACGACCCGGTCGAGGTCGAGGCCTTGAAACCGGAAGAGATCGAGCGCATGCGGGACGAGGCGCTCGCCGCCTTCGCCGCCGCGGACTCGCTCGACGCGCTCCAGGAGGCCAAGGTCGCCCACACCGGCGGCACCTCCCCGCTCGCCCTCGCCAACCGTGAGATCGGCGCCCTGCCCCCGCACGCCAAGGCAGCCGCCGGCAAGCTCGTCGGCCAGGCCCGCGGCACCGTGAACAAGGGCCTCGCCGCCCGCCAGGAGGAGCTGGAGGCCGAGCGCGACGCACGGGTGCTGGTCGAGGAGGCGGTGGACGTCACCCTGCCCTACGACCGCGTCCCGGCAGGCGCCCGCCACCCGCTGACCACGCTGTCGGAGCGCATCGAGGACGTCTTCGTGGCCATGGGCTACGAGGTCGCCGAGGGCCCGCAGGTCGAGGCCGAGTGGTTCAACTTCGACGCCCTCAACATCGGCCCGGACCACCCGGCCCGCGGCGAGGCCGACACGTTCTTCGTGCAGGGCCCGCAGGGCGGCACCGAGTCCGGCGTCGTGCTGCGCACCCACACCTCGCCGGTCCAGATCCGCTCGCTGCTCGGCCGTGAGCTGCCGGTGTACGTGATCTGCCCCGGCCGCGTGTACCGCACCGACGAGCTGGACGCCACGCACACCCCGGTCTTCCACCAGGTCGAGCTGCTCGCCGTGGACGAGGGCCTGACCATGGCCGACCTCAAGGGCACCCTGGACCACATGGTCCAGTCGCTGTTCGGCGAGGGCATGAAGACCCGGCTGCGGCCCAACTTCTTCCCCTTCACCGAGCCGTCCGCCGAGATGGACATGGTGTGCTACGTCTGCCGCGGCGAGTCCGTCGGCAACCCCGACCGCCCCTGCCGCACCTGCTCCAGCGAGGGCTGGATCGAGCTCGGCGGCTGCGGCATGGTCAACCCCAAGGTGCTGGCCGCCTGCGGTGTGGACCCGGAGAAGTACAGCGGCTTCGCCTTCGGGTTCGGGATCGAGCGGATCGCGATGTTCCGCCACAACGTCGAAGACATGCGAGACATGGTCGAGGGTGACGTCCGGTTCACCCGGCCGTTCGGGATGGAGATCTGATGCGGATCCCGCTTTCGTGGCTGCGGGAGTACGTCGACCTGCCGGCCACCGAGACCGGCCGTGACGTGCAGGCCAAGCTCGTCTCCGCGGGCCTGGAGGTCGAGACCGTCGAGCACCTCGGCGCCGACCTGAAGGGCCCCCTCGTCGTCGGTCAGGTGCTGACCGTCGAGGAGCTGGAGGGCTTCAAGAAGCCGATCCGCTTCTGTACGGTCGACGTCGGCACCGCCAACGGCACCGGTGAGCCGCAGGAGATCGTCTGCGGCGCCCGTAACTTCGCCGTCGGCGACAAGGTCGTCGTGGTCCTCCCGGGCGCGGTCCTGCCCGGCGGATTCGCGATCGCCGCGCGCAAGACGTACGGCAAGACCTCCCACGGCATGATCTGCTCCAGCGACGAGCTGGGCATGGGCGACGACGGCGCCAACGGCATCATCGTGCTGCCCCCCGAGACCGAGGTCGGCAAGGACGCCGTCGAGCTCCTCGAACTGGTCGACGAGGTCCTGGACATCGCCGTCACCGCCAACCGCGGCGACTGCCTCTCGATCCGGGGTGTGGCCCGCGAGGTCGCCATCGCCTACGGTCTGCCGCTGAGCGACCCGGCCCTGATCGACGTGCCGGCCCCGAACGCCTTCGGCTACCCGGTGCAGGTCTCCGAGCCGATGGGCTGCGACCGCTTCACCGCCCGCACCGTCTCCGGGCTGAGCCCCGAGGCGCGCTCCCCGATCTGGCTGAAGCGTCGGCTGCAGAAGGTCGGCATGCGTCCGATCTCGCTCGCCGTCGACGTCACCAACTACGTGATGATGGAGCTCGGGCAGCCGCTGCACGCCTACGACCGCAGCCAGGTCCAGGGCACGATCGGCGTGCGGCGGGCCGCGGAGGGCGAGCAGATCGTCACCCTCGACGGCGTGACCCGCGAGCTGCACGCCGAGGACCTGGTCATCACCGACGACCGCGGTCCCATCGGCCTCGCGGGCGTCATGGGCGGCGCCGACACCGAGATCGCCGATCACGAGGCCGCCGAGAACGGGGGCGCCTCGACGACCGACGTGGTCATCGAGGCGGCCCACTTCAACGCCGTGTCGATCGCACGGACGGCGCGTCGCCACAAGCTGTCCTCCGAGGCGTCCCGGCGCTTCGAGCGCGGCGTCGACCCGCAGGCCGCGGCGGCCGCCGCGCAGCGCACCGTCGACCTGCTGGTGCTGCTCGCCGGCGGCACCGCCGACGCGGGCGTCACGGAGATCATCGCGCCGTCCGCGCCGCACACCGTCAGCGTCCCCGCGGACCACCCGGACAAGGTCGCGGGCGTGGTGTACGGACGGGAGACCGTCGTGCGCCGGCTGCAGGAGATCGGCTGTGACGTCTACGGGCAGGACGAGCTGATCGTCACCGTCCCGTCCTGGCGGCCCGACCTCGCCGAGGCCAACGACCTGGCGGAGGAGGTCATCCGGCTGGAGGGCTACGAGAACCTGCCCTCCACGCTGCCCAAGCCGCCCTCGGGCCGCGGGCTCACCCACCGCCAGCGCCTGCACCGCCGCGTCGGTCGCGCGCTGGCCGGAGCCGGTTACGTGGAGGCGCCGAACTACCCGTTCGTCAGCGAGCAGGTCTTCGACCAGCTCGGCCTGGACGCCGACGACCCGGCCCGCCGCGTCGTGAAGCTCACCAACCCGCTGAACGACGAGGAGCCCGCGCTGCGCACGTCGCTGCTGCCGGGTCTGCTGGGCGCGCTGCGGCGCAACGACGGCCGGGGCTCGCACGATCTGGCGCTCTTCGAGACCGGCCTGGTCTTCCTCCCCCGCGAGGAGCAGGGCGTCGCCGGACACCTGCCCGTCGACCGCCGTCCCACCGACGCGGAGCTGGCGTCCCTGGACGCCGTGCTGCCCGAGCAGCCGCGCCATGTCGCCGTCGTCCTCGCGGGCGCCCGCGAGCAGGCCGGCTGGTGGGGCAAGGGCCGTCCGGCGGACTGGGCCGACGCGGTCGAGGCCGGCCGCACGGTGGCGCGGGAGGCCGGCGTCGAGCTGACCGTCCGCAACGGCCGCTACGGGCCGTGGCACCCCGGGCGCTGCGCCGAGTTCGTCGTGACCGTCGACGGCGCCGAGCGGGTCGTCGGCCACGCGGGCGAGCTGCACCCCCGGGTGCTGAAGGCGCTGGGTCTGCCCGCCCGCACCTCGGCCATGGAGCTGGACCTGGACGTCCTGGAGCGGGTCGGCGACGACACGCCCCGGGCGCCGAGCATCTCCACGTTCCCGGTGGCCACCCAGGACGTCGCCCTCGTCGTCGACCGGCTCGTGCCGCACGCCGACGTCGAGGCCGCGCTGCGCGAAGGCGCGGGCGAACTGCTGGAGGGGATCCGGCTGTTCGACGTCTACGAGAACGCGGAGCAGCTCGGCGAGGCCAAGAAGTCGCTGGCGTACGCGCTGCGCTTCCGCGCGGGCGACCGGACGCTGACCGTCGACGAGGCGTCGGCCGCCCGCGACGCGGCGGTCGCCCTGGCGGGCGAGCGGACGGGAGCGGTCCTGCGGGGCTGAGGCAGATCGCGCAGTTCCCCGCGCCCCTGGGGGTGCGGGGCTGCGCCCTGCACCCGGTCGTGCGCCGGGGAGCGGTTGTGTGTCGGCTGCGGGTCCGTTCGGGCTGGTCGCGCAGTTCCCCGCGCCCCTGAGGGTGTGGGCTGTGCCCCTGCCCCCTGGGCACCCGGGGTGTGGCTGCGTAGTCGGCTGCGGGTCCGCTGTGGCTGGTCGCGCAGTTCCCCGCGCCCCTGAGGGTGCGGGGCTCCGCCCCTGCACCCCGCTGCGCCGCTCCGGCGGGTAGTTTGCCGTGCCCCGGAGGGGTGCAGTCAGTTTCTCCGGCGGCTGACCGGGGGTCGCGGAGTGGCGGCTATCTGCTGAAGCCGCGGAGCGCTTCGCCGGGCCGTCGCTTTTCGAGGGGGAGCCGACGGCCCGGCGAATCTCTTGCGAGGCGTTCCAGTCAACCGGCCGTGAGCGCCCGGCGACAGCGCGCACATCCCGCGAACGCGGGCGCTGCGTTCACACCCCGTGTGAAGAGGGAGCCACTAGTCTGACGGCACCCAGGCACCCGGGGGGCACCCATGCAGCCCAACACTCTGCTCGACGCGATCCTCGACGAGGCGGGCATCTCGCACGCGGGCCTCGCCGCCCACGTCAACCAGGCCGGGCGGGCCCGCGGGCTCGCCCTGCGGTACGAGCACACGGCGGTGGCCCGCTGGCTGAAGGGTCAGCGGCCGCGCGGTCAGGTGCCCGACCTGATCTGCGAGGTGCTGGCGGCGCGGCTGCGCCGGCCGGTCACCCTCGACGACATCGGCCTCGGCGTCCCGGGCGAGCCGTCCAGCCCGCACGGCGCCTCGCTCTCCGGCTTCGTCGAGCGGGCCACCGCCCTGTGGCGCTCCGACGAGCAGCAGCGCCCGCACATCCTGGGCGCGCCCGCCGTCACCGGCACGCCCGCCGTGATGCCGGTGTGGGAGTGGGAGAACCCGCCGGAGGACGTGGACGTCTCCCGCGGCGGCCGGCACCGCGTCACCACGGCCGACATCGCGATGCTGCGCGCCGCCCGCGCCCACTACGAGCAGATGTACCGCAAGGCGGGCGGCATCGCGACCCGCAGCCGGGTCGTCGGCTTCCTCAACGCCGAGACCGCTCCTCTGCTGCGAGGCAGCTACAGCGATGAGACGGGGCGTCAACTGCACCGCGCCACCGGTGGGTTGGTGGCGGTCGCGGGCATCTGCGCGTACGACTCCGACGCGCACGGCCTCGCCCAGCGCTACTTCCACCAGGCGCTCAGACTGGCCAAGGCCAGCGGCGACCGGGGCCTCGGGGCGTACGTCATCGCCCTGCTGGTCAACCAGTCGCTGTTCATGCGGGAGTACCGGCAGGCCGTCGCCTTCGCGGAGGCGGCGCTGCGGGCGGCGGGCAGGCACATCACGCCCGCTCTAGCCTCCGACCTGTACGCGATGCAGGCCAAGGCGTACGCGCATCTGGGAGACGGCACGAGCGCCCTGTCGTGCATCAGCCGGGCCGAGACGGCCGCCGACCACATCCGGCCCGGACACGAGCCCGACGAGACCGGCTACGTCCAGCCCGGCCTGGTCAACGTCCAGGTGGCGGAGGCGCTGCTCAGCCTCGGCGATCTCGCCGCGGCCGCGGAGCACGCGGCGGCCGCCGTGGACACCCCGGCGCACGACCGGGGCCGGGTGCACCGGCTCGCCATGCTCAGCACGATCGAGTTGCGTCAGGGCAACGTCGACAAGGCGGTGGACACCGCGGTGCGGATGGCGGAGCAGGCCCGCGGGACGGAGTCCCAGCGGTTGCGCGACAGGCTGCGGACGGTGCGCGAGCACCTGGTGCGCAGCGACCACGCGGGCACCGCCGAGGCGGCCGAACTCATCGACGCGGCCTTGCGCGTCCCGCTGTGAGGCCGGGCGCCACGGGCCGGCCGGTCCACGACGCCCGCCGGGGCGCCGCCGCCGTCCTCGTCGCCGACACTGCAGGGTTCCTGCTGCGATATTGCCACTTACTCGACGGAAGGTGGCAGAACCGTGCAGTGGACGAAACAGAACGAGCAAACTGTGTATGAAAACCGCTGGTTCAGCGTCAACCTGGCAGATGTGGAGCTGCCCGACGGCCGGCACCTCGACCACTTCCTCATACGGCTGAGGCCCGTCGCCGTGGCGACCGTCGTCAACGAGGCGAACGAGGTCCTCCTGCTGTGGCGGCACCGCTTCATCACCGACAGCTGGGGGTGGGAGCTCGCCGCCGGCGTGGTCGAGGACGGCGAGGACGTCGCCCGGGCGGCCGCCCGGGAACTGGAGGAGGAGACCGGCTGGCGGCCGGGGCCCCTGCACCACCTGATGAGCGTGGAGCCCTCCAACGGGCTCACCGACGCCGTCCACCACGTCTACTGGTCGGGCGAGGCCGAGTACACGGGGCACCCGGTGGACGACTTCGAGTCGGACCGCCGGGAATGGGTCTCCCTCAAGCTCGTTCCCGATCTGGTCGCCCGAGGGGAGGTCCCGGCCGCCAACATGGCGGCCGCGTTGATGCTCTTGCACCACATCAGGCTCGGATGAACCCGCGAGGCCCTGCGGGCGCTAGCGTCCCAGGGTCTGCCAGACCGTCACGACCAGTGCGCCCACGGCGGTGAGGGCGGCCACGGCCGGCAGCGGCCAGCGCGCGTGCTCCAACCTCACGACGCGGGCGCCCAGTTCGTCGAGCTCCTTGGCGGTCTCCTCGGTGCGGTGCGTCAGCAGGGCCAGCCCGCCTTCGACGCGGGCGTACGCCACGTCCAGCCGGCGACGTAACTCCGCGAGTTCTCCCTGGGCGACGGGATGCTCGGAATCGGTGGTCACGTGTCCGCTCCTCTCGGTAGTCGCCTTCCGTCCCTTGCGCGCATGATGAGTGAACCCGCAGGGTGGACCGTCCGGGAGAGTGTGCGCTTGGCATATGCGGGCCCGGCGTGCACACGGCGTGTGAAGGAAACGGGCCCGGCGCTCCGCGGAGCGCCGGGCCCGTGGCCGACGGGCGAGGGGGACCCTGGTGACCTGGGTCGGCGGGTCAGTACGTGTAGAAGCCCGAGCCGGTCTTGCGGCCCAGCCGGCCCGCGTCCACCATGCGCTGCAGCAGCGGGGGAGCGGCGTAGAGCGGCTCCTTGTACTCCTCGTACATCGAGAACGCGACCGAGGCGACCGTGTCCAGGCCGATCAGGTCGGACAGCTTGAGCGGGCCCATCGGGTGGGCGCAGCCCATCTCCATGCCGTTGTCGATGTCCTCGCGGCTGGCGATGCCCGTCTCGAACATCCGGATCGCGGACAGCAGGTAGGGGATCAGCAGCGCGTTGACCACGAAGCCGGAGCGGTCCTGGGCGCGGATCGCGTGCTTGCCCAGCACCTTCTCGGCGAACAGCTGCGCCCGGCCGAGCGTGCCCTCGGAGGTGGTCAGCGCCGGGATCAGCTCGACGAGCTGCTGCACCGGGGCCGGGTTGAAGAAGTGGATGCCGACGACCTGGTCGGGCCGCGAGGTGGCGACCGCCAGCTTCACCAGCGGGATGGAGGAGGTGTTGGAGGCGAGGATCGCGTCCGGGCGGGTCACCACCTGGTCGAGGACCTGGAAGATCTCGGTCTTGACCTGCTCGTTCTCGACCACCGCCTCGACGACCAGGTCGCGGTCGGCGAACTCGCCGAGGTCCGTGGTGAAGCTCAGGCGCCCCAGTGCGGCATCCCGCTCCTCCTCGGAGATCTTGCCGCGCTCGGCGGCCTTGGCCAGGGAGTTGAGCAGCCGGGTCCGGCCGATCTCCAGGGCTTCGCCGTTGGTCTCGGCGACCTTGACGTCGAGGCCGGCGCGGGCGCAGACCTCGGCGATGCCCGCCCCCATCTGGCCGCAGCCCACCACTCCGACCCGTTCGATGTCGGTCACATCGCACCTTTCGCCGCGCTGACTGTGTTTGGCAGTGGCAGGTCTGGCCGGGTTCCGGTCGGCCTGCTCCGATCGTGCACGTTACTAGCAAGTATCGATGATCGATCGTCGGGGTGGGGGCATGCTGGGGCCCGAAACGATCCGTGACCGAGCGGATCCGCAGAGTATGTGGGGATGTGTGCGATGGGGCGACTGACCCGGCGGGCCTTCGCGCTGGCAGCGCTGTCGGCGTTCACCACCACGGGTGCGGCGGCCGCTTCCGGCGGGGAGCGGCGCGCGAGCACCGAGATGCGGGGGATGTGGCTGGCGACCGTCTCCAACCGTGACTGGCCGTCCCGGCCGGGCCTGACCGCGGCCGCCCAGCGCGCCGAACTGATCGCGTTGCTGGACGCGGCGGTGCGCAGGCGGCTCAACACGGTGATCCTCCAGGTGCGGCCCACGGCCGACGCGCTGTGGCCCTCGCCGTACGAGCCGTGGTCCCAGGTGCTCACCGGCGTCCAGGGCAGGGCGCCGGGCTGGGACCCGCTGGGCACCGCCGTGGCGGAGGCCCACGCCCGCGGCCTGCAGCTGCACGCCTGGTTCAACCCCTACCGGATCGCGACCCACGACGACCCCTCACGGCTGGTCGCGGCCCATCCGGCGCGCCGGCACCCCGGCTGGGTGGTGCCGTTCGGCGGCAGGCTCTACTACAACCCCGGCCTGCCCGAGGTCCGTGCCTTCGTGCAGGACGCGATCCTCGACGCGGTGGCCAAGTACCCCCTGGACGCAGTGCACTTCGACGACTACTTCTACCCCTACCCGGTGGCCGGCCAGACCTTCGACGACGACGAGGCCTACGACGCCCACGGCGGCGCCTTCGCCACCCGGGCCGCCTGGCGGCGCGACAACGTCGACCGGCTGGTGCTGGAGACGGCCGCCCGGATCAAGGCCACCCGGCCGGGCACGCAGTTCGGGATCAGCCCGTTCGGCGTGTGGCGCAACGCCTCCACCGACTCGCGCGGCTCGGACACCCGGGCCCTGCAGTCCTACGACGACATCCACGCCGACACCCGCACGTGGGTGCGGGAGGGCTGGATCGACTACGTCGTGCCCCAGCTGTACTGGAACATCGGGCTGTCGGCCGCCGACTACGCCAAGCTCGTGCCCTGGTGGGCGGAGGTGGCGAAGGGCAGCCGCACCCGGCTGTACATCGGCGAGGCCCTGTACCGGGCGGGCGATCCCACCCAGCCGGCGGCCTGGCAGGACCCGGCCGAGCTGTCGGCCCACCTCGATCTGGCCGCCGGGCACCCGCAGGTGCGCGGGCACGTCTTCTTCGCCGCCCAGGACGTCAAGACGGACCGGATCGGGGCGATGGCCCGGCTGGTGGCCGATCACTACCGGCAGCCGGCCGAACCTCCGCGCTGAGCCCTCGCGGCGAGAGCCTTCGGGAGAGCCGGGTCCCGCCGACCGGGTCCCGGCGACCGAGCCGACCGGGTCCCGCCGACCGAGCCGACCGGTTCCCGGCGACCGGGTCTCGCGGGCCGGGGCTCGGCGGGACTCGTCGTGCGGGTCGGCAGGTCGTGCACGTCGTGCGGGTCGCTCAGGTCAGGTCGTGTCAGAGTCGCCGTTCGTCCAGGTCGTGTCAGAGTCGCCGTTCGCCGGGCGGCCGGCGCCGGATCTCGGTGTCGGGGCCGGGCGAGCACACGCCCACGTGCCCGTCCTCGAAGCGGACGCGGTACGGAGGGTCGCCGCCCTGGCCCAGTACCTCGACGATCTCGCCGACTTTGTCGTGTTGTCCGACCACCCTGCCGTGCTGGACAAGCTGGTCGCCCGTGGTAGCGCGCATCTGGGGCCTCCTCACCGTGCCGGAGCGGCGGTACTGCCGGGGAGTACGTGATCCTCGGGTCCGTCGCGGGCGGCCGTCGGCTCGCGGTCAGCCGCGCGCCCGCTGTGTGACGGCGATGCAGACGACGACGGCCGCGGCCGTCAGCGGCGCGGCGGGCGTGAGGTGCTCGCCCAGCAGCAGCACCGACCACACCAGTGTGAGCAGCGGCTGGGCCAACTGCAACTGGCTGGCCCGGGGGACGCCGATGGCCGCCATGCCCCGGTACCAGACGACCAGACCGAGGAACTGCGAGCCCGCGGCGACCCACAGCAGTCCGGCCACGCTGTGGGCGGTCAGGCGGACGGGTTCCACGGCCAGGGCGAACGCGGCGGCGGGCAGCGTGAGGGGCAGGCAGAGCACCAGCGCCCAGCCGATGACCTGCCACCCCGGCATGACCCGCGCCAGCCGGCCGCCCTCGGTGTAGCCGGCCGCGCACACCAGCAGCGCCCCGAACAGGTAGAGGTCGGCGGTGGTCAGGGCCCCTCCGCTCTGCTGCGCGGTGAAGGCCGCCACCGCGCCCGCGCCGGCCAGGGCCGCCGCCCAGAAGGCGCGTGGTGGGCGGGCGCCCGTGCGCAGGGCGGACAGCAGCGCGGTCGTCAGCGGCAGCAGGCCGACGACCACGGCCGCGTGCGAGGTCGTCGACGTCCGCAGCGCGAGCGTGGTCAGCAGGGGAAAGCCGACGACGACCCCGGCGGCCACGACGGCCAGTCCCGCCCAGTGCCGCCGCGCGGGCGGCGGGATCCTCGACGCGAGCAGACACGCGGCGGCGATCAGGGCGGCCAGGACGCTGCGCACCGCGACAAGCGACCAGGGGCCGAAGCCCTCCAGGCCCCACGCGGTGGCGGGAAAGGTCAGGGAGAAGGCGACGACACCGAGGGCGGCCTGGAGGGTGCCGGGGCCGTTGCGCCGGTCGGCGAGATCCGGAGTGCTGACCGCTATCGCCGAGGGGGAGATAGCGCTACTGTGTGTCTTCATGCATGAGCGTAGCAGTGTGGCTGAACTGGCGGAACGGCTGCGTAGGGAGTTCGACCGCTACTCGCCGGGTGGAAAGCTCCCGTCGAGCCGGGCACTGGTCGAGAGATATCGGGTGAGCCCCGTGACCGTTTCGCGGGCGCTCGCGCACCTGGCCGCCGAGGGACTGGTGGTCACCCGCCCCGGCGCGGGCGCCTTCCGGGCCCGGCCGTCGCACGCCGCCGCCGCTGCCGTCGGCGACACCTCCTGGCAGGAGGTCGCCCTGAGCGCGGACGGCGCGGGCGACCTCGTCCCGCGCTCGGTGGACGCCTCGGGCGTCACGGTGTCGCTCTCCGCCCCGCCGCCCGGAGTGATCGAGTTCAACGGCGGCTACCTCCACCCCGCCCTGCAGCCGGAGCGGGCGATGGCCGCGGCCCTGGCACGGGCGGGGCGCCGGCCCGGCGCCTGGGGGAGGCCGCCGATGGAGGGACTGCCTGAGCTGCGCGAGTGGTTCGCGCGCACCGTCGGCGGCCCGGTCACCGCGGCCGAGGTGCTGGTCAGCGGCGGCGGCCAGGCCTCGCTGACCACCGCGCTGCGTGCCCTGGCCCCGCCCGGCGCGCCGGTGCTGGTGGAGTCGCCGACCTACCCCGGCATGCTCGCGATCGCCCGGTCGGCCGGGCTGCGGCCCGTCCCGGTCCCGGTCGACGCGGACGGCGTCCGGCCGGAGCTGCTCGCCGACGCGTTCCGGGCGAGCGGCGCCCGCCTCTTCGTCTGCCAGCCGCTGTTCCAGAACCCGACCGGGGCCGTCCTCGCCGCCGAGCGGCGCGTCCAGGTGCTGCGCATCGCCCGGGAGGCGGGCGCGTTCGTCGTGGAGGACGACTTCGTGCGCCGGCTCGCGCACGAGGACGCGGGCCCGCTGCCGCGTCCGCTCGCCGCCGAGGACCCCGACGGCGTCGTCGTCCATGTCGGATCGCTGACCAAGGCGACCTCGCCGAGCTTCCGGGTCAGCGCCCTGGTCGCCCGCGGCCCGGTGCTGGAACGGCTGCGCGCCATCCAGGTCGTCGACAGCTTCTTCGTGCCCCGCCCGCTGCAGGAGGCGGCCCTCGAACTCGTCGGCTCACCGGCCTGGCCCCGCCATCTGCGCTCCGTGGCCGCGGAGTTGAGGGCCCGGCGGGACGCGATGACCTCCGCTCTGCGGCTGCGCCTGCCCCGGCTGGCCCTGCCGCACATCCCGTCCGGCGGCTACCACCTGTGGCTACGGCTGCCCGACGGCACGGACGAGGCGGCGTTCACCGCCGCCGCCCTGCGCGCCGGCGTCGCCCTCACCCCCGGCCGCCCCTACTTCAGCGCCGAACCCCCGGCCGCCCACGTCCGGCTGAGCTTCGCCGCCGTCGCCGGGACGGAGGAGATCGCGGAGGGGGTGCGGCGGCTGGGCGCCGCGTGCGAGGAGGCGCTGCCCGCAAACCGGTCGACATGACGCGCCCGCTGCTGTGAGGATCCGGCCATGACCGACAGAGCGGGCCTGGCCGACGGCTACGAGTTCTCCACCGACCCCGACCGCATCGACGTCGAGCGCGTGCATCGCTGGCTGTCGACCGACGCGTACTGGGCGATCGGGCGGAGCCGCCTCAAGCAGGAGCGGGCGATTGCGGGGTCGCTGAACTTCGGGGCGTACGACACGGCCTCCGGGGAGCAGGTCGCGTACGCCCGGGTGGTGACCGACCGGGCCACCTTCGCCTGGCTGTGTGACGTGTACGTGGACCCGGCCGTGCGCGGCAAGGGGATCGGCACGGCGATGACCCGGGCGGTGCGGGACCACCTCCAGCCGTACGGACTGCGCCGCATCCTGCTCGCCACCCACGACGCGCACGAGGTGTACGAGAAGGCCGGATTCCGGCCGCTCGCCGCGCCCGAGCGGTGGATGGCGCTCCTTTTCGAGTGACTTGCCCTGCGGTGTCCAGAGCTGCCGCCAAGGTTTGGCGCAGTTGTGACAACCAGCAGGTAACACCCCTTGACCTGCCCACTTCCGCGGCTCACCATCACCGCATGCCACTTCGGGTCACGTTCGTCGCCGCGGCTCGCAGCTCGCCGCTGCTCGCGGAACGCTTCGAGGACGACCGCCCGCTGGACCAGCCGGGCTGGGACGAGGTGCAGCGGGCGGTCCCCGACCTCCTGCCGCTCGCCGCCGCCGAACTGCGCTACTGCTCGCCCACCCCGCGCAGCCGCGCGACCGGCGACGCCCTCGGGTACGCCCCGCTGGTGCAGCTCGCGCTGCGGGACTGCGACATGGGCCGCTGGCGCGGTCTCACGCTCGGTGAGGCGATGGCCCGCGAGCCACAGGCCGTGGACGCCTGGCTGGCCGACCCGCTGGCCACCCCGCACGGCGGCGAGGCCCTGCTCGACTTCGTCACGCGGGTGGGCGACTGGCTCGACACCCGGCCGATCGGCGACGGCGACCGCGACAGGATCGACGCGGTCGCCGAGCCCAGCGTGATCCGTGCCGCGGTGGTCTACGCGCTCAAGGCGCCGCCGGCGACCTACTGGAACATCGATGTGCGCCCCCTGTCGACGACGACCCTCACCGGCCGCGGCGGGCGCTGGAACCTGCGCCTCGAAGGAGTGCCGGTTCAGCCCACGCGCGTGTAGTCCGTCTCAGCCCACGCGCGTGTAGTCCGTCGTCAGCAGCAGGTCCTTGGCGGGGCCGCCCACCCGCCACACGGTCCGCCAGCGGTCCGCGTCCGCGACGGTGAACTCGCCCCGGTAGTGGTCGGCCGCGCACGGGTGGTCGGCCCCGTGCCGTCCGGTGGTCAGGTCCAGGTCGTGGAAGGGGCGGCCGTCGGCGAACCGGACGTCGGCCGTGCCGGGCGTAGGCCCCGGCAGGAAGCGCAGCGTGCGCTCGGCGGGCCGGGCGACGCCCCGCCAGGTGAACGTGCCGGTCTCCAGGTGCAGCAGCCCGCCCTCGTCGAGCGGCTCGCTCTCGTCGAGCGGCTCGCTCTCGTCGAGCGGCGTGAAGACGGTCGTGCCCGTGAACGTGCCCGTGTCCCCGCCCGTGAGGTCCCGCACGGACCGTTCCACCCGCCAACTTCCGGCCAGGTAGGCCAGCACATCCGAGACCGGCCAGAACTCGCCCATCGCCGTTCACTCCCGAAACTTCCGCTGCCGCGCGACCCATTGACGCCTTCCGGCCCCCTCCCTATCTTGCCGTTCGAAGGGCTGATCAGCGTTCGGCATGTCGAACGTATCGTGCACACTGAGCCTCGGAGCATTCATGTCACGCAGCACCACCCGACTGAGACTCGGTCTCGGGGCGAGCGCCTTCCTGCTGGCCGCGGGACTGGTCCCGGCCCCCGCGCAGGCCGCCGACACCACCGACTACGCCCTCACCGTGAGCCCCGCGGCCAAGGGCGCGAAGATCGACGACACGATGTACGGCGTCTTCTTCGAGGACATCAACCGGGCGGCGGACGGCGGTCTGTACGCCGAGCTCGTGCAGAACAGGTCCTTCGAGTACTCGGCGGTCGACAACCGGTCGTACACCCCGCTGACCTCCTGGACGGTCGACGGCTCCGCCCAGGTGCTGAACGACGCCGGGCGGCTGAACGACCGCAACCGCTCCTACCTCTCCCTGGGCGCCGGTTCGTCCGTCACCAACGCCGGCTACAACACCGGCGTCCGCGTCGAGCAGGGCAAGCGGTACGACTTCTCGGTCTGGGCCCGCGCCGAGAGCGGCGGCACGCTCACCGTGAGCCTCCAGGACGCCGCCGGCGCGCTCGCCACGGCCCGCAGGGTGGCCGTGCGCGCGGGAGGCTGGGCGCAGTACCGGACGGCCTTCACCGCCACCCGCGCCGGCGGCGACGGCCGTCTGACCGTCGCCTCCTCCGGCGCGGTCGCGCTCGACATGGTGTCCCTGTTCCCCCGCGACACCTACAAGCACGAGCCCAACGGTCTGCGCAAGGACCTCGCCGAGAAGATCGCCGCCCTGAAGCCGGGCTTCGTGCGCTTCCCCGGCGGCTGCCTGGTCAACACCGGCTCCATGCAGGACTACAGCGAGGCCTCCGGCTGGCAGCGCGCCCGCTCCTACCAGTGGAAGGACACCGTCGGCCCCGTCGAGCAGCGGGCGACCAACGCCGACTTCTGGGGCTACAACCAGAGTTACGGCCTGGGCTACTACGAGTACTTCCGCCTCGCCGAGGACGTCGGCGCGATGCCCCTGCCCGTCGTCCCGGCCCTGGTGACCGGCTGCGGCCAGAACCAGGCCGTCGTGGACGAGGCGCTGCTCGAGCGGCACGTCCAGGACACCCTGGACCTGATCGAGTTCGCCAACGGCCCCGTCACGTCGACGTGGGGCAGGAAGCGCGCCCTGATGGGCCACCCCCGGCCCTTCCACCTCACCCACATCGAGGTCGGCAACGAGGAGAACCTGCCCGCCGAGTTCCTCGCCCGCTTCACGCGGTTCCGCGCGGCCGTCGAGGCGAAGTACCCGGACGTCACGGTGATCTCCAACTCCGGCCCGGACGACTCCGGTCCGACCTTCGACACGGCCTGGCAGCTCAACCGGGACGCCAAGGTCGACATGGTCGACGAGCACTACTACAACAGCCCGCAGTGGTTTCTGCAGAACAACGACCGCTACGACGCCTACGACCGCGGCGGCCCGAAGGTCTTCCTCGGCGAGTACGCCTCGCAGGGCAACGCCTTCAAAAACGGCCTGGCCGAGGCCGCCTACATGACCGGCCTGGAGCGCAACGCCGACGTCGTCAAACTCGCCTCCTACGCCCCGCTGTTCGCCAACGAGGACTACGTGCAGTGGCGTCCGGACCTGGTGTGGTTCAACAACCACGCCTCCTGGAACTCCGCCAACTACGAGGTGCAGAAGCTGTTCATGACCAACGTCGGCGACCGCGTGGTCCCCTCCACGGCCACCGGCACCCCGTCCCTGCAGGCCCCGATCGCCGGCGCCGTCGGACTCTCCACCTGGGCGACCAGCGCGGCGTACGACGATGTGCGGGTGACGGACGCGGAGGGCGCCACGCTGCTGAGCGACGACTTCTCCGGCGACGCCTCGCGGTGGACGCACACCGGCGGCGGCACCTGGTCGGTCCAGGACGGCCGGTACACGCAGACCGACACCGCCGCCGAGAACACCATGGTCTCGGCCGGCGACGTCGCCTGGCACGACTACGACCTGCACGTGAAGGCCACCAAGAAGTCCGGCAAGGAGGGCTTCCTCGTCGCCTTCGGCGTCAAGGACACCGGGAACTACTACTGGTGGAACATCGGCGGCTGGAACAACACCCAGTCCGCCGTCGAGCAGGCCGTCGACGGCGCCAAGTCGACGCTGATCTCCCGGGCCGGTTCCGTCGAGACGGGTCGCTCCTACGACGTCGACGTCAAGGTGCGGGGCCGCCAGGTCAGCCTCTACCTCGACGGCCGGGAATGGGGCAGCTTCACCGACGACCGGCCGGCCGAGCCGTTCCGGCAGGTCGTCACCCGGGACGAGAAGACCGGCGACCTGATCGTCAAGGTCGTCAACGCCCAGTCCGCCGCCGCCCGCACCGCGATCGACCTGGGCGGGGCGAAGCCGGCCTCCCGGGCCCGGGTGACCACGCTGGCGGCCGCGCCGGACGCGGTCAACTCGGAGGCGGCGACCACGGTCGCGCCGGTGACCTCGACGTTCGCCGGGGTCGCCGGGAAGTTCACGTACACCTTCCCGGCGAACTCGATCACCTTCCTGCGGATCAGGCAGAAGTAGCCGACCCCGCCGACGGGCGTGGGCGGCCGCCGCCCGCGCCCGTCAGGCGCCCTCGCGCCGGAACCGGCCCCGCCTGGCCGGCGGCAGGCGACGGTCCTCCATGGATTGCATAAACCTGCGGCGAAACGTATAGTCATGCCATCCAGGAGGAGGAGTCATGACGGTACGTGCGGCGGTGGCCGGAGCGAGCGGGTACGCGGGCGGAGAGCTGCTGCGTCTGCTCCTCGCGCACCCCGAGATCGAGATCGGCGCCCTGACCGGCCATTCCCACGCCGGTCAGCGACTGGGCGCCGTCCAGCCGCACCTGCTGCCGCTGGCCGACCGCGTGCTGACGGAGACCACCTCCGAGGCGCTCGCCGGACACGACGTCGTCTTCCTCGCCCTGCCGCACGGCCAGTCCGCCGCCGTCGCCGAGCAACTCGGCCCCGACGTCCTCGTCGTCGACATGGGCGCCGACTTCCGGCTGAAGGACCCGGCCGACTGGGAGAGGTTCTACGGCTCCGCGCACGCCGGGACCTGGCCCTACGGCCTCCCCGAACTGCCGGGCGGCCGCGCCGCGCTGGAGGGGTCCAAACGCATCGCGGTCCCCGGTTGCTACCCCACGGCCGTCTCGCTGGCCCTGTTCCCCGCGTACGCCGCCGCGATCGCCGAGAACGAGGCCGTGATCGTCGCCGCGTCCGGCACCTCCGGCGCGGGCAAGGCGGCCAGGACGCACCTGCTGGGCTCCGAGGTCATGGGCTCCATGTCTCCGTACGGCGTGGGCGGCGGACACCGGCACACCCCCGAGATGATCCAGAACCTCAGCGCGGCGGCGGGCGAGCCGGTCTCGGTGTCCTTCACCCCGACCCTGGCGCCCATGTCCCGCGGCATCCTCGCCACCTGCAGCGCCAAGGCCCGGCCCGGCGTGGGCGCGGAGGCCGCCCGCGCCGCCTACGCCAAGGCCTTCGCCGACGAACCGTTCGTCCACCTCCTCCCCGAGGGGCAGTGGCCCGCCACGGCGTCCGTCTACGGTTCCAACGCCGTTCAGGTGCAGGTCGCGTACGACGAGGCCGCGGGCCGCATCATCGCGGTCAGCGCCATCGACAACCTGACCAAGGGCACCGCGGGCGGCGCGCTGCAGAGCATGAACATCGCCCTCGGACTCGACGAGAGCACCGGGCTTTCCACGGTCGGAGTCGCACCGTGAGCGACGCACGCGCGGCCACCGGGCCGCAGACGACGACGATTGCCGCACCGCTGCACCGCGCGGGCGGAGAAGCGAACGAGGAGATGCAGTGAGCGTCACGGCAGCCAAGGGATTCACGGCGGCGGGCATCGCCGCCGGGATCAAGCAGAACGGCAACCCGGACCTGGCCCTCGTGGTCAACACCGGGCCCCGCCGCGCGGCCGCGGGCGTCTTCACCTCCAACCGCGTCAAGGCCGCGCCCGTCCTGTGGTCGGAACAGGTCCTCAAGGGCGGTCGGGTGACCGCGGTGATCCTCAACTCCGGCGGCGCCAACGCCTGCACGGGACCGAAGGGCTTCCAGGACACCCACGCGACCGCCGAGAAGGTCGCGGACGTGCTCGGGCACAACGCGGCCGAGGTCGCCGTCGCCTCGACCGGCCTCATCGGCGTCCTGCTGCCGATGGACAAGCTGCTCCCGGGCGTCGAGACCGCCGCCGGCCGGCTCTCCGAGCACGGCGGCGAGAAGGCCGCCATCGCCATCAAGACCACCGACACCGTCCACAAGACGTCCGTGGCCGGCGGGGACGGCTGGACCGTCGGCGGCATGGCCAAGGGCGCGGGCATGCTCGCCCCCGGCCTCGCCACCATGCTGGTCGTCCTCACCACCGACGCCGACGTCGACGCCGAGAGCCTGGACAAGGCGCTGCGCGCCGCCACCGCGGTCACCTTCGACCGGGTCGACTCCGACGGCTGCATGTCCACCAACGACACCGTGCTGCTGCTCGCCTCCGGCGCCTCGCACGTCACCCCGCCCTACGAGGAGTTCGCCGAGGCCGTACGCCGGGTCTGCGACGACCTCGGCCAGCAGCTCATCCGCGACGCCGAGGGCGCGAGCAAGGACATCAAGGTCGAGGTGGTGGGCGCGGCCAGCGAGGACGACGCCGTCGAGGTGGGCCGCTCCATCGCCCGCAACAACCTCCTCAAGTGCGCGATCCACGGCGAGGACCCCAACTGGGGCCGTGTGCTCTCCGCGATCGGCACGACGAAGGCCGCCTTCGAGCCGGACCGGCTGAACGTCGCCATCAACGGCGTCTGGGTCTGCAAGAACGGCGGCGTCGGCGAGGACCGCGACAAGGTCGACATGCGCTACCGCGAGGTGCACATCGTCGCCGACCTGGCCGCCGGCGCCGAGACGGCCACGATCTGGACCAACGACCTGACCGCCGACTACGTCCACGAGAACAGCGCCTACTCCTCATGAGCAACGTGACCCGCAAACACACCGCGCTTCCCAAGGCCCAGATCCTCATCGAGGCGCTGCCCTGGCTGGTCCGCCACAACGGCCGGACCGTCGTCATCAAGTTCGGCGGCAACGCCATGATCGACGAGGACCTCAAGGCCGCCTTCGCCCAGGACGTCGTCTTCCTGCACCACGCCGGCCTCAAGCCGGTCGTCGTGCACGGCGGCGGCCCGCAGATCAGCGCCGCCCTCGACAAGCACGGCATCGTCAGCGAGTTCAAGGCCGGCCTGCGCGTCACCACCGAGGAGGCGATGGACGTCGTGCGCATGGTGCTCGCCGGGCAGGTCCAGCGCGAGCTGGTCGGCCTGCTCAACCAGCACGGGCCGCTCGCCGTCGGACTGACCGGCGAGGACGCCCACACCATCACCGCCACCAAGCACCAGCCCGAGATCGACGGCGAGCAGGTCGACATCGGACGGGTCGGCGAGATCACCGCGATCGACACGGGCGCCATCGAGGCCCTGCTCGCCGACGGCCGCATCCCGGTCGTCTCCTCGATCGCCCGGAGCCAGGACGACGGACATGTCTACAACGTCAATGCTGATACGGCGGCTGCGGCACTCGCTGCTGCTCTGGGCGCCGAGACCCTCATGGTCCTCACGGACGTCGAGGGCCTCTACGAGGACTGGCCCAACAGCGACGAGGTGATCAGCCGCCTCACCGCCTCCCAGCTGGAGAAGCTGCTGCCGGACCTCAGCTCCGGCATGGTCCCGAAGATGGAGGGCTGCCTGCACGCCGTACGAGGCGGCGTGAACACCGCCCGGGTCATCGACGGGCGGGTCCAGCACTCGATCCTGCTGGAGATCTTCACCGACGAAGGGATCGGCACGATGGTCGTGCCGGACGGACAGGGGGAGCCGTGAGCGACGCCAACCAGGAGCTGACCGCGCGGTGGCAGAGCGCGTTCATGCACAACTACGGCACCCCGCTGCTGCCCCTGGCGCGCGGCGCGGGCAGCCGGGTCTGGGACGCCGACGGCACGGAGTACCTCGACTTCGTCGGCGGCATCGCGGTCAACGCGCTCGGCCACGCGCACCCGGCCGTCGTGGACGCGGTGAGCCGGCAGATCGCGTCCCTCGGCCACATCTCCAACTTCTTCATGGCCGAGCCCACCGTCGCCCTCGCCGAACGGCTGCTGCGGCACTTCGGCCGCGACGGCAGGGTCTTCTTCTGCAACTCGGGCGCCGAGGCCAACGAGGCCGCCTTCAAGATCGGCAGGCTGACCGGGCGCACGCACGTCGTCGCCACCGAGGGCGCCTTCCACGGCCGCACCATGGGGGCCCTGGCGCTCACCGGCCAGCAGGGCAAGCGCGAACCGTTCCTGCCGCTGCCCGGCGACGTCACGCATGTGCCGTTCGGCGACGCGCAGGCACTGGCCGCCGCCGTCACCGAGGAGACCGCGCTGGTCGTCCTGGAGCCGGTGCAGGGCGAGCTCGGCGTCGTCGTCCCGCCCGCCGGCTACCTCAAGGCGGCCCGCGCGATCACCGCCGCGACCGGCGCGCTGCTGGTCCTGGACGAGGTGCAGACCGGCGTCGGCCGCACCGGGCACTGGTTCGAGTACCAGGCCCACGAGGGCGTCCTGCCGGACGTCGTGACGCTGGCGAAGGGCCTCGGCGGCGGACTGCCGCTGGGCGCGACCGTCGCCTTCGGGCGGGCCGCGGAGCTGCTGCAGCCCGGTCAGCACGGGACGACGTTCGGCGGAAACCCCGTCGCGTGCGCCGCCGGGCTCGCCGTGCTCGACACCATCGAGAACGAGGGGTTGCTGGAGAACGTCAAGCGGCAGAGCGAGAAGTTGCGCGACGGAATCACGGGGACGGGCCACCCGTTGATCGATGATGTCCGGGGCGCGGGTCTCCTCCTGGGTATCGTGCTCACCGAGCCCCTCGCGCCCCAGGTGCGCCAGGCGGCTCAGGAGGCCGGGTTCCTGGTGAACGCGCCCGCCCTCGACGTCGTCCGGCTGATGCCGCCGCTGAACCTCGGCGACGACGAGGTGGAGGCGTTCCTCGGGGCGCTGCCCGGCATCCTCGACGCAGTGAACGGGGCCGGATCCGGGGAATGAGACGACGATGAGCCAGGCGCAGGACCATGAGCAGGCCGGGGTCAACGGGCCTGCCGTGCCGCAGACCCGCACCGCGCGTCACCGCCGGATCGTGGACATCCTCAACCGGCAGCCGGTGCGCTCCCAGAGCCAGCTGGCGAAACTGCTGGCGGACGACGGACTGAGCGTCACCCAGGCGACGCTCTCGCGGGATCTGGACGAGCTGAACGCGGTGAAGATCCGCAACAACGACGGCGACCTGATCTACGCGGTGCCCAGCGAGGGGGGTTTCCGGACCCCCCGGGCGCCGCTGGGGGAGTCGGCGAAGGAGGAGCGGATGCGGCGGTTGTCGCAGGAGCTGCTCATCTCCGCGGAGGCGTCGGCCAACCTCGTGGTGCTGCGCACCCCGCCGGGAGCCGCCCAGTTCCTGGCCTCGGCCATCGACCAGGCCGAACTGCACGACATCCTCGGCACCATCGCCGGCGACGACACCCTGCTGCTGATCAGCAGGGAGCCCACGGGCGGACAGGCGCTGGCGGACCACTTGCTGCGACTGGCCCAGAACGGCCACTAGCGGCTGCCGCCGGGGGTGCGGAGGCGGACGGCGCGGCCTGCCCGTCCTGTGTCCGCCTGCCCGTTCGTCCGGCGCCCGTCTGGCATGCGTCCGTCTGACATGCGTCCGGCACGCCGGCGCCCGGGGTGTGGTGCGGAACCGCGTCTCCCCTCGGAGGGCTGTTCGGTGTGTGTTCGGGGTGCGGGTCGGTGGGGGCTGGTGGGGCAGTTCTCCGCGCCCCTGGGGGTGGGTGACGGTGTGTTCGGGGTGCGGGTGGTGGGGGCTGGTCGGGCAGTTCTCCGCGCCCCTGGCGGGTAGGGGTCGGGGTGTGTTTCGCGTGCGGGGGGCCGGTCGCCGGGTTCCCCGCGGCCCTGGGGAGTGCGGGTCGGGGGAGGCCAGTTCACGGGGGCGTGGACGTCAGCCCAGTCGGCGGGCCAGGCCTCCGGTGCAGCGCACCTCGTCGCCCGCCGTGATCAGGAGCGCCTCGACGTCCGGGAGCGCCTCCAGCCAGGCCAGCGCCTCCCTCGACCCCATCGCGAACGCGGCCGTGGCCCAGCAGTCCGCCCAGGTCAGCCGGGGCGTGACCACCGTGACGGCCACCAGGTCCGTCACCGCGGAGCGGCCCGTGCGGGGATCGACGATATGGGCGCCCCGTTCCGTGGTGCCCGACGTGGCGACCGCCAGTTCGTCCGCCCCCGCCGCCGAGACCACGGCCGCCAGGCCGCCCGGCCGCAGAGGATCCGACACCCCGACCCGCCACGGCCGCTCGGGCCCGGGAACGCCCAGCAGCTGCACGTCCCCGCCGCCGTTGACGCTGACCCCGTCCACGCCCGCCGCAGAGATCAGCCGGGCCGCGCGCTCGGCGGCCCAGCCCTTGACGACGCCGGTCGGGTCCAGCCGGCCCTGGTAGCGCACGCTGAACCAGCCCTCGCTGACCCGCTCCGCCTCGGCGCCCAGCGCCAGCACCTCGGCGACCTCGGGATCGCACTCCTCGACGGTCAGCTCACCGCGCGCCAGCCGGGACACCTGGCTGTCCTCGCGGTAGGTGCTGAAGACCTCGTTCACCCGGTGCAGCGAGGCGATCGCCTCCCCCAGCGCCGCCCGCACCGCGGCGGGCTCGCCGCCGCGGACGTCGAAGGAGAAGACGGTGCCCATGACGTCTTCGGCATGCCGCACCACGGCGGGGGCCGGCGCCGGCTCGGCCACGGTGTCAGCCACCGGCCTGGTCCAGCGCCGACTGCAGCGACTTCTTGTAGCCCTCGCTGGTGTAGGTGGCGCCGGAGACGGAGTCGATGTCGGCGTTGCCCGCGGCGACGGCCTCCTGGTTGAGCTTGGGGACGGACAGCTGGGTCTTCTGGTCGCTGGTGCCGCCCTTGGGCGTCTGGACGGCCTCGGCCTTGGTGATCTTCCCGCCGGCGACGGTGATCCGGACCTGGACCGGCCCGTACTGCGTCTGCTGGACGGCGCCGGTGACGGTCTTGGCCTGCGCGGCCCCCGAGGAGGAGCCCGCGCCCCCCGAGCCGGCCGCCGAGCCGCCCCCCGAGCCGGCCGCCGAGCCGGCCGCCGAGCCGGCCGCCGAGCCCGCGCCCGCCTTGGCCTTCGCCTGGTCCAGCGCCGACTGCAGCGACTTCTTGTAGCCCTCGCTGGTGTAGGTGGCG